>JBIJDW010000453.1:0-2539 GCA_044343885.1 Kiritimatiellia bacterium | reverse complement strand
GGCTGGTTAGGGGGTACCGCCAGATTAGGTCGGTGTATTGGTGGATGCCACGGGTTCAGAATCGGCCGCCATTCTGGCTGGCCGCGTGAACGAACAGTGGGAGGAACATGGAGCAGCAACACTCCGAGGTCTTTGACCCGACCATCGCTTACAGCGCCAGCGCCACCTGCATTAAGAACATCCCGACGGAACTCCGACCACGCGAGGAATTCGTTCGCCGGGGCGGCACGGCCGTCGCGGATGAGATCTTGATCGCCATCTTATTGCGAAGCGGCACGCCCAAAAAGAACGTCATCGCCCTGGCCCGCGAGTTGCTAGTCCGGGCCGGCGGCATGGCGGCGCTTTCCAAAATGGGCTTTGAAGAACTGCTGGGACTCAAGATCAAGGGGCTGGGGCCAGTGAAGGCGATGGAGCTGGCTGCGGCAATTGAAATCGGCCGGCGGGCCTGTGCGCGAACGCCCGGCGAGAAACCGTCTCCGGTGCGCGAGCCGGCATCGGTCTATCGTCTGGCTGCGCCGCTCGCCCACGGGCAGACCCAAGAGGTGTTCTGGGTGCTGCTGCTCGATATCAAGAACTGCCTGATCGGACGGCCGCTCGAAGCCACCCGCGGCCTGATCAACTCCAGCCCGGTGCATCCGCGCGAGGTCTTCAATCGCGCCATCCGCCACGCCGCCGCCGCCGTCATCCTGGTTCACAACCATCCATCGGGCGACCCGACGCCATCCGCCGAAGACATCACCATCACCAAGCGGCTGGTCGAGGCGGCGCGGATCATCGGCATCAAGGTGCTGGACCATGTGGTCATCGGCGCACCCGGTCCCGACACGCCCGGCTATCTCAGTCTGCGCGAGCGGGGCCTGGTGAATTTTGATGCGTGAGGCGCTTGCAAAACCTCCTTCGTCGGTTCTGCAAGCGCAGTATTCAGAAGCCAGAATTCAGTATTCAGAATGGGAACCCTCTCACGGGCAACGTGTTCAATTATTCTGACTCCTGTCTTCTGTATTCTGACTTCTCTCTTGCAAACACCCCGGAGGGGTTTTGCAAGAGCCTCGCGTGACGGTGCTCCACGCCTCCAACTGCCGCGCCGTGGGCGCGCCGACGATCTCAAAGAGGCGCCACGGGCCATAATCGCGGAAGACGAGCAACCGTCCGCCGCCCGACGCGTAGAGATCCGGATTCCGGATATGGACGTTTTCGGCGGCGGCCGCGCCGACGGGCGCGGGGACGAGCAGGAAGAGATTCTGTCCGTAATAATCCCCTCGGAGGGTCTGGACATACAGATCCAGGTTGGGTTCGAGGCGTCCGCTCGATGAGCCGGTGAGCAACCCCAGCCCGGCATAGCCGCACACAAAGACCCGCGCGTGAGGCGACCGTGCCCGGACATCGGCGTCCACCTGCGCCACGATCGCTGCGGCCGGATTCGCGGCTGGCGGGATCAGGCCCCGCGCGCCGATCATCGCGACGACCGCGAAGAGCGCCACATCGCCCGCCGTCACCCAAGGTGTCCGCCAGACGGTGCCTCCGTGCCGGAGATGCCAGAGCGCCAGCACTCCCGACACCATCAGCACCGCTCGTCCGGGGGCATCGGCCCAAGCCGCCGATCCTCCGCGCAACACCACCAGCCAGGCCCAGAAGAGCAGACCCAGAAGGCCGAGTGCTGCAGCGCGCCGGTTGCGAGTCATCAGGCTCGCCGTCAGCGCATAGGCGGCGGCGGCCGTCGCCGCGAGCTCCTCCGGCCGGCGGGGCATCCACTGCGCGCCGTGCCCCGTCAGCAGGCCGCCGATGCCCAGGCTTTCCAGAAAAAACAGCCCTGATCCGAAAATGAGCCGGTTCATCAACACCCAGACGCCGAGCGCGTAGAGCATCGGCAGCCAGCCCAGAAGCAACACGGCAGGCAGACGATGCCGGGTATCCGATCCGGCCAGCGCGCCGAGCGGCACGGCCAGCGCCAGCGCCAACGTGACGCCCAGGACGGGCATGCCGCAGAGGATCAGCCCGGCAAGGCCGGCACCGAGTTTGACCAGATCGCGCAGCCGCTGATCGCGGCTCCACAGCGCCGCCGAGCGCAGCGCAAAGACGGCCAGCGCCGCAGGCACGGCGACTGCGGGGGACGCCCCTCCACCGACGGCGGTGATTCCGCAGGCCACCAGAACCATGAGGGCCACGCCCGTCCAGGAGCGCTCCAGAATGCGGCCGCAAATCACCAGGGCGAACGTCCACGCCACTCCTGCCGCCGCACAACCCGCCAGTGTCGTTTCGCCCAACAGCCAGACAAACGGCAGCGCAACGATCGTCACAATCGGACTGAACCAGCAGGATCCCACAAGCGCCTGCCGCCCCTGATCCGTGCCAGCCACCACTTCCCGGCATACGGCGAGGGCGGTGGTATCGCCCGGTCCGGCCGTCAGCAGCCCGATCCAGACGACCGCACACGCCAGCAGCGCGGCCGGCACGCCATCATAAAGTCTGTTTTTTAACGAGCCCATGCTGGGTCTTCTCCCAATAAAACGGATTGCTGAAAAATTGGAACATCGCCCGC
>JBIJDW010000452.1:0-2543 GCA_044343885.1 Kiritimatiellia bacterium | reverse complement strand
GCTATGCCCGCGTCCCGCCCGCAGCCATGGAGGCCCGCGCCCACGAGCTGCTCGATCGGCTGGGGTTGGGGCATCGGCTGAAGCACCGCCCGTCGCAGTTGTCGGGCGGCGAGCGCCAGCGGGTGGCGATTGCCCGCGCGCTGGCCAATGATCCGCCGCTGGTGCTGGCCGACGAGCCGACCGGCAATCTCGATGAGAAAACCGGCAACGATGTGATGCGCATCCTGACCGGTCTGGTTGACAGCGGCCGCACCGTGGTCATGGTCACCCACAATCCCGCCTACGAACGGATCGTCGACCGGGTGATCCGCCTGCATGATGGGTTGATTGTCGAAGACCGGCCGGGCGGCAAGCCGGGTTCCTGATGCATGTGGCCGGGGTTCCGGTCGGGGAGATGGATCTGTGCGCAATTTTCTACGCCTGTTGCAGATGACCTTTTTGAACCTCTCCTGTCACGCCTTCCGCGCGTTTCTGGCGGCGCTGGGCGTGGTCCTCGGAGTCGGTGCGGTGGTGGCCATGATGGCGATCAGCGAGGGCGGCCGCCGCGAGTCGATCGAACGCATCCGGGCCATGGGCATCGACAGTATCGTCATCCGCTCGGTCAAGCCGACTCAGGAGGGGACGCCCCAGAACAATAACGCCGGCACCACGATCTCAGACTACGGGCTGAAGGCCAAGGACGTCGCGCATCTGCTGACCACGTTCGAAAACATCCGCCAGATCATCCCGATCCGCGACATGCAGCAGCGGCTTTTCGTCGGCGGACTGCGGTCGAACGTCCGCGTAATGGCCACCACGCCCGAATTTCTAAACATGACCTTCAGCGAGCTGGCAGACAGCCGCGGACGGTGGCTCACCGACAGCGACGAGCTGCGGCGCAATCCCGTCTGCGTGGTCGGCGTCGACGCCGCCCGCACGCTGTTCGGCATTGGCGATCCGCTGAACCAGACGGTACACGCCGGCGGCGGCACGTTTCAGGTGGTCGGGGTGCTGCGGAATGCGCGCGGAGCCAAGCTGGCCGGGCAGTACGACCTGAATAATCTGGTTTATATTCCCTTCGAGACGGGCAACGCCGTCTACGGCCGCATGATCGCGGTCGAGGGTTCGCAGCGGGATCGGGTCAGCGTGGAGTACGACTTCCTCTATATCAAGGTGATCGCGGTGAGCTCGATCCCCGACACGGTCAAGCGGTTGCGGAGCTACCTGGACAAAACGCGCGCGACACGCGATTTCGAGATACAGGTTCCCTACGAGCTGATGTTGCAGGAGGAGTCGACACAGCGGGTGTTCCGGATCGTGATGGGGTCCATCGCGGCCATCTCCCTGCTGGTCGGCGGCATCGGCATCATGAATATCATGCTGGCCAACATCTTCGAACGGACCCGCGAGATCGGCACCCGCCGCGCGCTGGGCGCCAAGAAGCGCGACATCCTCTTCCAGTTTCTGCTCGAATCCACCATCCTCACCGCGCTGGGCGGCGGCATCGGCCTCAGTCTGGGAGTCTCGATCGCCCGCCTGGTCGAGCACTTCACCGAGATGCACACCGCCGTAACGCTCCCCAGCGTCCTGGTCTCTCTCGCCGTCTCGATCATCACCGGCATGGTCTTCGGCACCTATCCCGCTTGGAAGGCCGCCAACCTCGACCCGATCGAGGCGCTGCGGCACGAATGATCGCCGCCTTAGGCCGTCTGGTAACGGTTTTTGACCACTTCCAGCGCGGTGTCAAAATCGGCCGGCGGTATGAGGAAGAAGTGGCACGGGCAGCCGAGCGCGGCAGGCAGCTCGTTTCGCAGCCGTTGGCTGACCGGATTGAGGACTGCCACCAGCGTTTCACCACCCAGTCGTTCAAAGGGGATCACCCCCTGGAACGTGAGGTAGTCGAGCGGAAGGGCGCTCAAGACCGCCGGCTGCAGGTCGAATCCGGCCAACGTAATCACCGGAACTGACGTCTGGTCTCCGATCTGCACGAGCAGCGCGTCGAGTCCGGCGAACCCGCGGAACGAGAGGCCGTGCAACGCCGATATGGTGGTGATGCTGTCGTTTGAGATCAGCTCGGTGAGGTCGCGCACGACGCGGGCGTACAGGGCCTCGGTCACCAATCCTTGCTGCTGCAGATTCCAGAGCAGTTCCATCTCATCCGCCAGCACAGCCCGGCGTCGCGTTGAATCGATCACGAGCGACAACGGCCCGCTGCTGACGGCGGTCGTCGTCTGTGCAACCGGCTTAGGGGCGGCTGGCATCAGATTGAGAAACTGATCCAAGCGACCGGCCACCTGCACCGCCTCAGACGTGAAGGGCTTTAGCGCCCCAAGCTTCGCCCGCATGGCGGCAGCAGCCTCCCGGTCTTGCGTGCGGATCAAGACCTCGGCGAGGCGGAAAAGACAGTTCGTCGTCTGAGGTCCGTCTTCCGGCCTCGGATAGGCGGCAGCCAGCACCTCGAGCGATTTCCGGTCGTCGGGCATGTTCTCCAGAATGCTGGCAACCAACGCGATGATATCCGTTGATCCGGCGGAATCGGCGGAATCGGCGTGGACGGCGTGCGG
>JBIJDW010000451.1:0-2545 GCA_044343885.1 Kiritimatiellia bacterium | reverse complement strand
TCGGTCTTGAGCCGCCGCAGAACAAACGGCGCGGTCGTCTGCCGCAAGCGGTCACGCGCCGTCAGATCAATCCCGGTCTTGATCGGCAGGGCGAACGTTTCGCGGAATGCCGTGCGCGCCCCGAGGAGTCCGGGGTTGAGAAAATCCATGATCGACCACAAGTCGCCGACTTGGTTTTCCACCGGCGTGCCGGTCAGCGCGATCCGGTAATCGGCCTGCAGTGCGCGCGCGGCCTGCGCCTGGCGCGTGTCGGGGTTCTTGATGTTCTGCGCTTCATCGAGAATGAGCCCGGCCCAGGCGACCTGCCGGATGCTCGCATAGTCGCGGTACAGGAGATTGTAACTGGTGACGACGATTCCCGCCGCCGCCGCCTCTTCGGCGAACGTACCGGACACGCTGCGGCCCGCACCGTGGTGGACATGCACCGGCACGGTGGGGACGAAGCGGGCAGCCTCGCGCGCCCAGTTGGTGAGCACGGAGGTCGGGCACACCAGCAGCACCGGCCGGCGCTCGCCCTGTTCCCGCTCCCGCGCGATCAACGCCAGCGCCTGGATCGTCTTGCCCAGCCCCATGTCGTCCGCCAGACACGCGCCCAGGCCCCATTGCCGCAAGAACGCCAGCCAGGCGTAGCCGCGCTCCTGATAGGGGCGCAACGTGCCGCAGAACCCGGCCGGCGGCGGAAGCGGTTCCAGCGCGGTCTCGCCGCGGAGGCGGCGCATGAGCTGACCCAGCCAGCCCCCCGCCTCGACGCCCGCGACCGCCAAACCGTGCGCGTCGCTGTCGACGCCGAGCATCATGCGAATGATGTCATTCGCCGCGCGGGCTTCGCGCATCTGCTTCTTCCACAGCTTCAGCGCCTCGTTGATCTGCCCGTGGTTGATCTCGACCCAGCGGTCTCGGAAACGCACGAGCGCGTGCCCCGTCTCGGCGAGACGAGCCAGCTCCACGGCCGTGACCGGCTCGCCGCCGATGGCGATCTGCCAGTCGACGTCCACCAGCGATGCCAGGGTGAACGACCCCGCAACGGGCGTGCCTTCCGCCGTGACCCGCGCGATGACCTGGATGTGAGAGGCGTCTCCCTGCCACCAGGACGGCAGCCTGACGTCAAAGCCAGCGGCCTGGAGCAGCGGCGCGTCGCCGCGCATGAAGCGGTGGGCCTGATCTGTTGTCAGGATCGCCCCTTTCACCCCGGCGCCGCCTGTGGCCACGATGGGAGCGATCAGCGCCGCCTGGCCGAGCGCCGTCAGGAGGCCCTCGCGCCCGGCCACATCCACGCGGCTGTCGTGCCACGCCTGCTCCCAGTCGACCCGACCATCCTCCTCCGTCGGACCCAGCCCCTCCACCCGATAGCGCAACATCCACGGGGCGGATTCTTCCTTCGGATCTTCCAGCTCAAAGCAGAGGTGCAGCGGCGAACGGCTTTCGAGATCGACCGGGCGGCGCCAGCGCGCGACCTCTTCGGCGAGCGCCGCGATTTCGGCGCGGCTCTCCCAGCGGATCGTGCGGGTGTCGCCGCGCAACGACGCCCCCCAGGCGTCGTGCGCGCTGAACGTACGACCCCGCTCCGCATGGGCGCGCGACAGGGTCGTCACCGACGCCAGCCGCACCAATCGGTCGACGGCCTCATCGAAAAAGGCTGCGGCCCCGGTCTGACGGTCGTCGCCGCAGCACGGCCAAGACGCCCCGCCTTCGGGCGAAAGGCACAGGGCTACACCCGGCAGGCCTGCCGCGAGCGCCGCGAATCGCCGCACCTCGGCCCTGTCCAGGGCGGGCTCCCAGCGCGATTCGTAGCCCGTATCGGGCAGGACGCCTCCGGCCATCGAGGTCTCGCACGGCATGGACACATCGCCTATCGCTCGCACCCCCGGCAGGACTTGACGACGCGCCACGACGGCGCCAGCCATGCGGAACAGATCGCTCCACGCCCCCACATCATTTCCGGCCATCACGCCCGGCGCGAGCCGGCGCCCCTCGGTTGTGGCGCCCAGCACCAGAAAAAGTTCGTTCACTCGAAGCGGCAGCGCCCACACCCGCCGCAGGGTCACCACCGACGGCTGCGGACTACCGCGACGCAGCCAATGCCGCGACGAAGCGATGCGGCCGTCGTTGGCGGGGAGCCTCGCGAGGCCTATCCGGGCATCGGAAACGACGCGCTCCGCCGCTCCGCCGGATTCGAACGCGGCCAGCGCACGGGCCAGCGCATCGGGATCACACCCCCACAGTTCCGGTTCCCCTGCGACGCGCGGATCGTCTGCCGGTGTGCGCTCACCGTCTCCACGGTGGCCCCCGCCGACCTCGGAGGTTTCCTCGCCCCAAAGCAACCATTCGCCCGCCAGCCACGAACCGTGAAGAACAACCATTGCCCGCCTATTGTGACCGTTCTTGTCCGCTTCTGCAAGTGGCATCTCCAGGGTGTGATTTTTTTCGTTGAAGGTCAAGCGGCAGAGCGTAGGTGCGCGAGTATGGCGCTGATGCAGATGGCGTTTTTGTGTCGCCAGTGCATGCCCGCCTGTTTGCACCGTCTGACGACAAGTATTCTGGCGGC
>JBIJDW010000450.1:0-2558 GCA_044343885.1 Kiritimatiellia bacterium | reverse complement strand
CCTGAGCCAGCGCAAAAAGCTTCATTGCCAAGAGATCGTTGAGCGCAGGGATGCGCAAGGTGTGACCGTTGATGGATGCGGTCACGGCATGGGCAGCCAACGTTCGCATCGTCTCGGAATCGACCCGCAGAAAATCCACGCGCAAGGAGGCGTGCGGCTTGCCAAAGAAAACGACATTCTCGAGGATGGAAACGTTGGTGTACCCGGCGTCACGCATGATATCACGGACGACGTCCATCTGGTCAGACGCAATCATGAAATCGATATCCAGCGTATTCCGGGTGTACCCGTAATAATTCACGGCAAACCCTCCAATCAGCAGACAGTCCACTCCCGCAGCAGGAAGCGTGGTCGCAGTCAATTGAAGGATTTCGTCGAACGGCAGGGCTTTCATGATCAGACCTGTTTGGAATTGAAATGGGGACAGGGAAAGAGAAGGTTCTGACGGCGCTGGTTCAAAAGGGTTCAAATAAGGTTCAAACGCGCCTGACGGCGCTGGTTCAAAAGGGTTCAAATAAGGTTCAAACGCGCCTGACGGCGCTGGTTCAAAAGGGTTCAAATAAGGTTCAAGGGTTCAAGGGTTGAAAAAGAAAAGCGGAAAAGCTGAAAGCGGGCGGGGGGAGAGAAATGCTGAAATGCGAGAGAGAAAAGAGGAAAATATGGGAGGGAGACGAGTCACATTTCAACTTTCTGCTTTCTGCTTTCCGTATTCAGCTTTCCGTATTCCTTAAACCACTTTATAAACTTGGGGATGCCGACGGAGATCGGCGTGGTGGGGGCGTAGCCGACGGCGGCGTGGAGCTTGTCCACGCTGGCGTAGGTGGCGGGGACATCGCCATCCTGCATGGGTAGAAATTCCATCTTGGGATTGGCGATGCCGAGCTCCCGGGCTATCAGGGCGATCAGGTCCATCAGTTTCTCGGAACGGTGGTTGCCGATGTTGAAGAGTTCGTAACGGGCAAGGGTGTCAGAGAAAATGCAGCCGCAGATGCCGGCGATAATGTCGTCCACATAGGTGAAATCGCGGCTCATGTTGCCGTGATTGAAGACCTGGATGGTCTTGCCTTTGAGCATGGCGTCCGCAAACAGCCAGTAGGCCATATCCGGGCGCCCCCAGGGTCCGTAGACCGTGAAGAACCGGAGTCCCACGGTCTGCATGCCGTACAGGTGGCTGTAGCAATGGGCCATCAGCTCATTGGCTTTTTTGGTTGCGGCATAGAGGCTGACGGGGGTGTCCACGCGCTGATCTTCGGAGAAGGGAAGTTCGGTGTTGCCGCCATAGACGGAGGAGGATGAGGCGTAAATGAGGCGGGGTTTTCCGGGTGCGTGGCGACAGCATTCGAGAATATTCAGGAAGCCTTCGATATTGGACTTCTGGTAGGCCTGCGGGTTGGTGATGGAGTAGCGGACCCCGGCCTGCGCGGCGAGATTGACGACGCAGTCGGGCTTGAAATCGGCAAACACCTGTTGCAGGACCGGCCCGTCGGCGAGGTCGGCTTTCAGCCAGCGGTAATTGGGGTGCGTTTCCAATTGCGCATGGCGGTCACGCTTGAGCTGAACCGAGTAGTAGTCGTTGAAATTGTCGAGTCCAAAGACCGCATGGCCGTCGTCCAACAGACGACGGGCCAGGTGGAAGCCGATGAAGCCGGCGGTACCGGTGATGAGGATGTGGGGCATATTTCAGCTTTTTTCTTCCGTCATGCCTTGCGGTAGCGGGGGGTTTCGGCCTGTCCGGGGAAAACGTTGCGGGTGTCGACGATGGTTTGCGCCCAGGCGGCCAACTGGCCGTAGTCGACGCAGGCGTGCGCGGTGCTGACGAGGACGCAATCGAAGGCGGCGATGGTTGGCTGGTTCCACGGGATCGAGCGCGTGCCGGCCCACTGAGGGTGTTCGCGGGTGGGCTTGATCTCGGGGACGTAGGGATCGTAGTACGAGACGGCCGCGCCGCGCTGCTTGAGCAACTCCAGGAGAACGTAGCTGGGCGATTCGCGGTCGTCGTCCACATTGGCCTTGTAGGCGAGGCCGAGGATGAGGATCGCGCTTCCTTTGATCGGCTTGGCGTGCTCGTTGAGCATCTCGGCGACCTTGCCGACGACCCACTCGGGCATTTTGGTGTTGATCTCGCCTGCCAGCTCGATGAATCGGGTGGACTGGCCGTATTCACGGGCCTTCCAGGTGAGATAGAAGGGATCGATGGGGATGCAATGGCCACCGAGGCCGGGGCCGGGATAGAACGGCATGTAGCCGAACGGCTTGGTTTTGGCCGCGTTGACGACCTCCCAGATGTCGATGCCCATGGCCCCGTAGACGACCTTGAGTTCGTTGACCAGGGCGATGTTGACGCAGCGGAAGATGTTTTCCATGAGTTTGGTGGCCTCGGCGGCGCGGCACGAGGAGACCGGGACGAGGGTCTTGATGGCGGGGCTGTAGAGGGCGATGGCCTTGGCCAGGCACGCGGGGGTGTAGCCGCCGACGACCTTGGGAATGGTTGCGACGACGCTCTGAGGATTGCCGGGGTCCTCGCGCTCGGGGGAGAAGGCGAGATGAAAATCGGTGCC
>JBIJDW010000449.1:0-2563 GCA_044343885.1 Kiritimatiellia bacterium | reverse complement strand
CTCGTGGTTCGAGATCGGCCACAACCTGTTTGCGGCAGACAAAACGGTCGAGTCCCTGATACGGGCCGGCAGCCTCGTTCATCGTGGCGTCGCCGTTCATCACGTTGATCGCCGGGAGGGCGTGACGCTGCGCCACGAGAAAATCGTTGGGGTCATGCGCCGGAGTGATCTTGACCACGCCGGTGCCGAAGGCGGCATCGACGTAGTCATCGGCGACGACCGGAATCGGCCGGTCAAGCAGCGGCAGGATCACCGTCTTGCCGATCAGGTGCGCATAACGCGGATCGTTCGGATTCACAGCCAGAGCCGTGTCACCCAGCAGCGTCTCCGGGCGGGTCGTGGCGACCGTGACAAACTCATCGGAGCCGGCCACCGGATAGCGGATGTGCCAGAAGTTCCCCTGGGTGTCGACGTGCTCGCTCTCCTCATCGGCCAGAGCCGTCTGGCAGCGGGGACACCAGTTGACGATGTAGTTGCCGCGGTAAATGAGACCTTCATCATAGAGACGGCAGAAGACTTCGTGAACCGCTTCTGAGAGTCCCGCATCCAGAGTGAACCGCTCGCGCGACCAGTCGCACGAGGCGCCCAGTTTGCGGAGCTGCCGGACAATCGTGCTGCCGTACTCCTCGCGCCACGCCCAGACCCGCTCGATGAAAGCCTCGCGACCGAGGTCATGCCGCGACGTTCCTTCCTTGCGCAGCGCCTTCTCAACGACATTCTGTGTGGCGATGCCGGCGTGATCGGTGCCGGGAATCCACACCACGTTCCGGCCCTGCATCCGCCGCCAGCGGACGAGGATGTCCTGAATCGTGCAGTTCAAGGCATGACCCATGTGCAGAATCCCGGTCACATTGGGCGGCGGTATGACGATCACGTAAGGATTGCCAGCCTGCGTGGCTTCGGCGTGGAAACAGCCGCTCTCTTCCCAAATGGGATACCACTTGGCTTCAACCGCCTGGGGGTCGTAATGCTTGTCCATCTGTTTATTTCCCGTTTCCATCTTGCGACTGGACGACACGGGCCGGCTGCCGGGCGGCGTCCTCAAACAATTTGTATTCCACGCTGTCCACGAGCGCCTGCCAGGAGGCTTCAATGATGTTCTCCGAGACGCCCACCGTTCCCCACTGCCGCTGCCCGTCGCCCGACTCGATCAACACGCGCGTCTTGGCGGCGGTCGCCTGATGGGGGTCGAGAATCCGCACACGATAATCGCTGAGCGTCACGTCGGTGATGCACGGGTAGAAGCGGACCAGCGCCTGCGAAAGCGCCCGGTTCAAGGCGTCGACGGGCCCATGCCCTTCGCCCGCCATCAGCTCGGTCTCGCCATTGACGCGCAACTTGATCGTCGCCTCCGAAACACACGGATCATCCTTGCCGCGCTTCTCGACGATGACGCGGAAACCCTCCAGCTCGAAGAAGGGCTGGTGGGTCTGCATGACCTTTTGCACCAAAATCTTGAACGAGCCGTCGGCCGACTCGAACGAATACCCCGCATTTTCCTTCCGCTTGATCTCGTCCAAAACGCGGCGCACGGCTTCCTTGTCGTCGGCCAGCTCGGGAATGCCCACCTCGGCGGCCTTCATCAGCACGTTCGCCCCGCCCGCCAATTCCGAGACCAGGATGTGCCGTTCGTTGCCGACCGCCTCGGGCCGGATGTGCTCAAAGGTCTGCGGGTTTTTCTGCACGGCATTGACGTGCGCCCCCCCTTTGTGGCTAAATGCGTTGCGTCCGACATAGGGCTGCTGCGGATCACTGCGTTTGTTCACCAGATCGTCGGTCACGGCGGAAAAAGAGCGCAGCTTGCTGAGCTTCTCCAGACCGATGCACTGGTGCCCCATCTTGAGCTCCAGCGCCGGGATGATGGAAACCAGATTGGCGTTGCCCGTCCGCTCACCATAGCCGTTGATCGTTCCCTGCACCTGATTGGCGCCAGCGCGCACGGCCTCTAGCGAATTGGCGACCGCCAGCCCGGCGTCATTATGGACGTGAATGCCGACCTGGATGCCGGGAAACCGGGCGCGCACCTGCGTGGTGATCGTAAAAATTTCGTGCGGCAGGCAGCCGCCGTTGGTATCGCACAGCACCACGCCGCAGGCGCCCTCGCGAACGGCCGCATCGAGACAACTCAGGGCATAGGCAGGGTTGTCCTTGTAACCATCAAAAAAATGCTCGCCGTCGAAAAAGACCGTGCGGCCGTTTTTCTTAAGGAAGCCAACGGTGTCGGCGATCATCTGCAGATTGTTCGCCTCAGTCGTGCGCAGCACGTCACGGACGTGAAGAATCCACGATTTTCCGAACACCGTGCAGACCTCGGTCTCAGCCGCGAGCAGCCCCTGAAGCTGCGGGTCGGCCGCCGCGTCGATGTCGACCCGGCGCGTGCTGCCAAACCCGGTCACCAGGGCGTGGCTCAGGCGTTCCTTGCGGATGTCTTCAAAGAACTTGCGATCACGCGGATTGGAGCCGGCATAGCCGCCTTCAATATAGTCGACGCCCAAATCGTCCAGCAGATGCGCAAACCGGATCTTGCCGCTGTCCGAAAACGAAACGCCCTCTCCCTGCGCGC
>JBIJDW010000448.1:0-2573 GCA_044343885.1 Kiritimatiellia bacterium | reverse complement strand
TGACCGTGCGTCATGCCGACACGGTTTATGTGCAGCCGGGCCCACGTCAACCGCTGTGGATGCTCGATAAACCGCGGCGCAACACCTTCATCAACGACTGCCGGAATTTCCAGCGGGAGGAGTATCCCATGCATCGCATGCGGCTGCTGGTCGAGAACTACGGCGTCAACTACGGATACGGCTATGATGGCGTGGGTGATTTTGGGGCGGATCTCTTTCCGCTGAAGCGTCCGGTGGGCGGATACTACATCCCGGGGGCCAGTTCGGGCACGGGATGGGCATCGGACCACCGCAGCACCCTGGCCATTCTCTATCCGAGTGCCGACGGCCCGGTGGCGACCGAGCGCTTCGAAATGCTGCGCGAGGGCGCGGAACTGTGCGAGGCAGCCCTCTTTGTCAAAAACGCACTGGAAAAAAAGAAGGATCTGCTTCCGCATGCCCTTCAGCAGCGGGCGAAGAGTTGCATGCTCGAACGCGACGCTGCTAACAATCGCGTGACCTTTCGCGCCCGGTTCATGCCTGGCGAGGAGGACGCGAAACTGCTCGATCTGGCTGGCGCTGTGGCGCAGGTGTTGGCTGGCGCCAAGCCGGTGGCGCCGACGGCGGCGAATGGCAAGGGCGTGGACAGCAGGACTCCAGCGCTGCCCATCGCGAAGAATGTGCCCATCAAGATCACGGGCGGAACGGTTTCGGAGTACGACGATGCGAAGGGGGTTCGGTGGACGACGCTGGTTTTCACGAACAACGGCACGTGGGAGGTTGCCAAGGACGGCTTCGTTGATGTGCTGGTGGTCGGCGGCGGTGGCGGCGGCGGTGGCGGCGGCGGTGGCGGCGCGGGTGGTGTGGTTTTTTGCAATGCGTACCCTTTGATGGCCGGCAATTACACGGTGATGGTGGGCGCTGGCGGGACCGGCGGAGGGAATGCCGGTGACGATGGCTATGATGGCGGCTATTCCTGTTTTGGTTCCTTGCGTGCTTTTGGTGGGGGCGGCCCCTCCTATCTTGGCGGTAGTGGCGGCGGCGGGGGGGCTGTGAGGCCTGGAAGTGGGCCTGGGGTTGGCGGAGCAGGATGCCAGGGGATGGATGGCGGGTGCTCCACGAATGCGGGGCCGGCTTACGGCAGTGGCGGTGGGGGCGGCTATACGGCGGCGGGCGGCGACGGATCAGGAAAAGCGGGCGGAACCGGTGGCGACGGCATTGACCTGACCACGTGGCTCGGCAGCGTTAAGGCAGGCGATAGCGGCTGGTTTGCCGGCGGCGGTGTGGGGGGGACGTATGATGACGCGGGAAATTCCACCAAACCGAAAGGCGGCGGAGGGTACAACGGTTCCAGGAACGGCATGGCGAATACCGGTGGTGGCGGAGCGGGTGGACGCAAAAGCCAACCGGTCGGCGGCAACGGTGGCTCGGGCATCGTGATCGTGCGGTTTATCGGGACGGGGTTATAGACCGGTTGTCAATCGCCGAGTTCACTTGATTGCCACCCTCATGAAAGGCAAACTCCACGTCATGATGTTACGGCTTTTTTGACGACCTGCCGAGTTTGTGGTCGGATCCCGGCCGTTTTCCGCCTCGGGTGTGGTCCGAGGTGGCTGACGCGCTGGCCGAGCGTATGCCCACGGTATCCCAAGAGAAAAAGGGCAAACGCGCCAAAGGGAAGGCCACGGCCGCCCCAGACGGCACGCCGTCCGAGCCGTGGCCGCTTCCCGACACGGGACTGCCGCAGGCAGGAGAACGGGGCCGCTACCGGTCGTTCCCGCAAACGGAACTGCTGATTCGGATTGCGCTTGAAGAGAAACGTCACGACGACGCCCTTGCCTGGTACGAGCGGCACAAGAACCGCGGCTCTGGCGGCTGGGGGTTCTTCGGACGATACGGCGTCGAGCAATCCCTGGCCGAGGCGGTGTGCGCGACCCACCCCGATGCGGCGCTCGGGATCTGGCGGACACTGGCGGAGCATGAGATCGCGCAAACCAAACCGGCGGCGTATGAGGTCGCGGCAGGTTATTTGGAACAAATGAAGGCCGTGTATGAGCGCACGGAGAAGACGGTCGAGTGGCAGAGCCTGCTCGGCGAACTGCGCGTCAAACACCGCCCCAAACGATCCCTGATGGCGGTGCTGGATCGGCTGGAAGGTAAGAAAGAGGATAGGAAGATCGTCCGCTGACGGCGTTATATCTCCCTGCGCGACTTTCACGAGTCATTTACCCGCATCGGATTTCAGGCGTCCAGTCGCCTGATGTCGGCGGGTCGGAGGTCGCGCCAGGTTCCGGGCAGGAGCGTGGGAGCGGTGAGGCTGCCGATCGCGGTGCGGACGAGGCGAACGACATGGAACCCGGCGCGGGCGCAGAGGTGCCGGATCTGCCGGTTGCGGCCTTCGGACAGGGTGATCGCCACGAGGTGGCAGGTGTCCCCGGCCGACAAGATGCGGACGTGGGCGGGGCGGGTGAGGTAGCCGTCGAGTTCGATCGGTTCGCCGAGACTGCGGACGGCGGCGGAGGACAGCCGGCCCACCACGGTCACTTCATAGGTCTTGGTGTGACCATGGCGCGGGTGGGTCATCCGCTGGATGA
>JBIJDW010000447.1:0-2591 GCA_044343885.1 Kiritimatiellia bacterium | reverse complement strand
ATCGCCCGCGAGCAAGAGGCCGCCGAAGCCGAAATGCAGGCGCTCAACCGCGATTGTGCGCGCTACAGTCCTTTCGGTGATTTCGACCCTGCCGCCGCTATTTCGCTGGCCGCATCCAACATCCCCGTCATTCTCTTCAAGGCCCCCCCCGGAACGACCGACAGCGCGGACGGCGCCGCCTTTCGCACCATTCTCGGCCACAGCCCGGACGCCTGTTACGGCGTGCAGATCGGCGCCACGGCGCTTCCCGACGGATTCGAACCTGTCGAGCCTCCCACACGACGTCTGGCCGAAATCGTCGCCGCCCGTGACGCCGCCGCTGTCCGCGTGACGCAAGCCGGCGAACGTCTCGCCGCTTTCGCCCCGGCCCTCGCCGCGCTGCACCGGCACCGCGATGCCCAGGCCGATGCCTTTGATTTCGCCACCGCCTGCGAAGGGATGTCGGCCGATGGCGGCGTGGTCTGGCTGACCGGCTTCGCCCCCGTCGATAGCGTCCCCGCCGTTCTGGACGCCGCCAGCTCGCACGGGTGGGGGGTCCTCGCGCGTGATCCCGAAGCGGATGATCGCGTCCCCACCCTGCTTCGTCCACCGCGCGTGTTCCGTCCGATCCTCAGACTCTTCGGCTTTCTCGGCATCAGCCCGGCCTACACCGAGGCCGACATCAGCGGCACGTTCTTCATTTTCTTCACGATCTTTTTCGCCATGCTCGTCGGCGATGCCGGTTACGGCGTGCTTTTGCTCGCGGGCAGCCTCTGGGCGCGACACCGGGCGACCGGCGCAGCACGCGAGGTGTTCACGTTGTTCACCGTGTTCTCGGCGGCGACGGTTGCGTGGGGCGTCCTCACCTGCTGCTATTTCGGCATCGCGCCCGACGCGCTACCCGCGCTGCTCAACCATGGCGCGGCCCGCTGGCTCGGGGTCCAGAACAACATCATGCTCGTTTGCTTCGGCTTGGGCGCCGTGCACCTATCGCTCGGCCACGCGTGGAACGCGATCGGACTCTTCCCCGACAGCCGCTTTCTTTCCCAAGTCGGCTGGTTCGGCGTGATCTGGACCATGTTCTGCGTCTCGTGTTCGATCATCGGTATTTTCGCCTTCCCGTCCTTCATGTACCCGGTGGCCGTGATCTCCATTCTGCTCATCGCCTGCTTCATGCTCAAGCGCAGCGAGCTTAAGACCAACGGCGTCGATCTGGGGATGCTGCCGCTCAACATCGTCAGCACGCTGGGCGATGTGATTTCCTACGTCCGTCTCTTCGCCGTGGCGACGGCATCGGTCAAGCTCGCCGAGACGTTCAACGGCATGGCGATCGGGTTGACGCTCCCCTGGTTCATCAAGATTCCCGCCGTGCTGGCGATACTCCTGCTCGGCCACGGACTGAATCTGGCCATGAGCGCGCTCAGCATTCTCGTTCATGCGGTGCGTCTCAACACCCTCGAATTTTCAAACCACAAGGGCATCTCCTGGTCCGGCTTCGCCTACAAGCCGCTCCGCCGGAGACAGCCCGCCTCTTAAACCACCACAACCAGGAGACTCAGACATGACAGCAGACACAGCACTCGGTATTTCCGGAGCCGTTGCCGCACTCGCCTTCAGCGGCGTGGGATCGGGCATCGGAACCGGCATCGCGGCATCGGCGGCGGTCGGCGCGTGGAAAAAATGCTACGCGCAGAAAAAGCAGGCGCCCTTTCTGCTGCTTGCCCTCGTGGGCGCGCCGATCACCCAGACGCTCTACGGCATGATCCTCATGTTCACCATGATCGGCCAGGCCAACAAGGGCGCACCGGGACTTCCCCTCCTCATACTGGGCATCTTCGCGGGGCTGGCCATCGGCACCTCGGCGTGGTTTCAGGGCGTCGCCGCTGCGGCCGCCGCCGACGCCCAGGCCGAGACCGGACAGGGCTTCACCAACTATCTCGCCGCCCTGGGCATCATCGAGACCGTCGCCATTTTCGTCATGGTCTTCGGCCTCATCGCCGTCCTTGGCATGGCCTAAGTATAGGCTGTGAGGCTGTAAGGCTGTGAGGCTGTAAGGTAGAAAATGAACCGGCTACGGTTAGATTCGCATGCACCCAATGGTGAACCGACCCCATTTGCATAACCGATTGCCATCCAAACCTTACAGCCTTACAGCCTCACAGCCTCACAGCCTTATAGTCTTACAGCCTTACCGCCTCACAGCCTTACTTTGGCCCCGCGAGGGGCAGCCTGCACGCTCGCTAATTGGCTGACCAAGGGTTGGTCCCGTTCCGTCACAAAATTAATCACCTCGCCGGGACGACCCGCGCGAGCCGTCCGACCCACCCGATGGAGGTAGTTTTCCATTTGCTGGGGAAGGTGATAGTTGATGACTCGTCCGACATGTTCAACGTCTAGGCCTCTGGACGCGAGATCGGTCGAGATCAAGAGATCGACGTGACCTTCGCGGAAAGCTTTCAAATTGGACCGTCTTTCCAGCTTGTCCATCTCACCACGATAAATCGCACAATCATGGCCCTTGGTTTTGAGTTCTTGGGCGAGGGTGTCGCATTGTTCGCGGGTGTTGGTGAAAATAAGCGTTCCCCCTTTTACCGCTTGGGCGAGCAACGTCT
>JBIJDW010000117.1:0-8653 GCA_044343885.1 Kiritimatiellia bacterium | reverse complement strand
ACCGAGCATGATGGAGATGCAAAACTTTCTGGGCTCAATCTCCCAGCCGGTGCGCGACGGTTCCAAGGATTCAGCGTGAGGTTTGTTTTCCATTGTCCACTCGGCCTTCAATTCCTGAAACTTCTGATAAGACATCGCTTTTCAGGCGGCATGGGCACACACCCGTTCTGACCGTCATAAATGAGTGCTTTTACGGTTGAGAAGGTATCACAGTTGGGGATGAGATGGCAAGAAGTACGACAGGCGCCTTCCGAGCCGTCCCGATCCACAATCTCGGCTGGCGGCCCCGTGGACGGCACTCGCTCCTGACACGTTTGCCTGCCAGCGGGCGGCGAGGTCGGCGAAGCCAGGTCCCCTTCGAACTCCGCCCAGTCGCGTTAGGACACGGGATCGGGAAGAACGTAACTGAAACGCATGGGATGAATACCTCCTGACACCTGAAGCCTGGTCTGAGAACCTTGCGTGTTATTGAACACCCAACAGCCAACAACCAATGGCGGAACTGTCATTTCTAACTTGGAAGTTGGGCGTTGGGTGTTGGGTGTTCAAATCCCTTAACTTAACACCTATGGGCGTGTGGGTGGCGGGCGTCACGCTGTCATCTTCTCCGATAGAATACCAACCCGCTCTCCGGCGTCGTTTCCATGGTCACGCGCAGGCCGCGCTCGCGCAGTTCCTTGCCGGTTTGTTTCCATGTCTTGCCCGTGTCGACATCCTCTAGCTCGTACTCCGCCGCCGGATCGAGCCCCTGCAGCCGGAAATCGGCGCTGATGAACGGCGCGTCCTTGCGTCGGAAGGCCAGCAGCAGCCCCTCGCCGAGATCCGGCCGGTGCATCTGGAACGCCGCCCAGACATCATAGTCCGGCGAATTGGCCAGGAGCGGATAGTAGTCGCCGTAGAAGAGCGGCCGGGCGCGCACGAAATCGGCCAGCATGCGCCGGTGCCACTCCCACGGATACTTCTCGTCGATCGGGAAGCTTTCGTAAACGAAGATCCCGAACTGGATCGCCGCGCTTAGGCTGCTGCGGAAGTTGTAGGTGTCCCCCGCGCGCCGGCAGGCACCCAGCACGCCGGTGCCGCTCAGCGGCACCCAGTACGACAGCCCCATGGTATGGGTCTGCCCCGGCGTGCTGTCGTTGATCCAGCCGCACTGATGGTCGCTGCGCCACAGTGGAATGCTGCGGCTGATCGTCTCGAGGTCAATGCGCCGTCCGCCGCTGGCACAGTTGTCGATCACCATACCCGGCTGACTCGCCAAGATGGCATCCCAGAACTCGTACAGCCCCTCGATATGCCGGATCTCGGTCATTCCCTGACGGTCCGGTGCATCGGCGGCGCGCCAGTACGGCAGCGGATCGAAGTTGAAGTCCTGCCGGTAGAGCTGCACCCCCTGCTCCTGCATGAACGTCGTGATGTAGTGGGTCAGCCACTGCCGCGCCTCGGGCAGCCCGAGATTGAAGAGCATGTGGCTGCCGGGGTTGCGTTCGCCTAGGAACCAGTCCGGATGCTCGACCGTCAACGGCGTGCCATTGACGGCGCGCTCGGGCTCGAACCAGAGCAGGAACTTCATGCCCGCGGCCTTGGCGGCATCGCTGACCGGCCGCAGCCCGTTCGGGTGCGCCGCCGGGTTGATGGACCAGTTGCCGACGTGGCTGGCCCAGTCGCCCGTAAACTCATCGGGCGAATAACTGCTGCTCGGCCCGTACCAGCCGGCATCGATCCAGTAGTAGTCGTAGCCGAGATTCTCCCGCTTATAGGCCTCGATCCGGGCAATGTGGTCGTGCGTCTTCATGCCGCCCCAGTGCGCGACGGTCAGCGGCCCGCGCAGCAGCTCGCCATTCGGCCGCGGCGTGTGGTGCGCGAGGACAAAGCGCCGCCACGTATTGTGGCCGTCCTGCGGCGCGCCGTCCCAGAACAGCAACGCGATGCGCGGCGTGCGGATCTCCTCGCCGGGGTGCAGCTTCAGCCGGGTCAGTTCCTGGCCGGCGCAGATCCGGATGCGGTTGGACACCGGACGGGCAAACTCGGCGGCCCACTGCCCGCTCCAACCGATGCCGATGATGACCCCGTTCCGGCCGGTCTGCAGGTTAAAGAACGGCAGCCAGGCATTGGACGACCGCCCGCCTCCCGCGGCCATGGCAATTGTCTCGCCGGTGGCCAAAGGGTCGGCCCGGTAGAGGAAGTCGGCCGACGTGCATGGCGACCCAATGGAACGGCGAAGCAGCGTCTGGTCGTCCGGCACCCATTCCATGTCCAGCGGCCGGATGTTCTCGATCAGCGGGGTATCCTGCTTGCCAGTGTTGCGGAAGCGCATCACCCACTCGACGGCCGGAAAATGGGCGAAGGTCTGCAGCTCCAGGACACACTCGAGCCCTGTTTCCGGATCACGCCAGGTAATCTCCCGTGTCGTAACGTCCGCCTGACTCTGAATCGTCCGCGTCGTCTTCTTCCAGCCGGGAATCAGTTCCGCAGCGGAACGGCCGCCATACTGGAACGAAAACGGCATCAGGTCCTCGGCCA
Organism: Kiritimatiellia bacterium; assembly: GCA_044343885.1. Lineage (GTDB taxonomy): Bacteria > Verrucomicrobiota > Kiritimatiellia > RFP12 > JAAYNR01 > VGWG01. Next base: position 6,133 of record JBIJDW010000117.1, on the reverse strand, counting down.
GTGTCTCCGTGGAGAAGGCGCCTCCCCCTGTCAGGCGTACCGTTGTGCCGTCGGCCAACTCCACCTCGGCTTCCGCCCAGTCCGCGTGGGCATAAGCGCCATCCCCCTTCACTTCGCGGATCTTGAGTAGGAGTTCTTTGGGTCCTTCCGCGTTCACCGCCACCCGTGCGGGTTGGCTGTCGATGCCGAGCTTGGCGCTGCGCCACAACTCGCGACCATGGGCCTCGACAGAGAACAAGAGCCGTTCCGGCGCGCCCTGGTTGCCAAAGGCGCGGGCCTGCCCGTTGTTGTCCAATCCGACCCAGGCGCGGAATGCGCGGATCGGCTGGTTGGCGCGAATCCGGATATCGCTATCGGCATGCGTACCCAGACCGTGCTCAAAGACCTGATCGGCGAGCTTCAGCGGCTCGTTCACAATTGAGCGGCCGTAGCGCAACTGCCCCCAACCCTGCCGCAGGCAACGCACAAAGACGCCGCGCGGATCGCGTTCCGCCTCGCTGAGACCGGCCACCGCTGCGGCCCACTCGCCAGCGAACTGCTGCGCCGCCTCGACGCCATGGGGAATCAAATCAACATCTTTTGGGAAACGTGTCTCTGTCATATCAGTCTCCATTCTGTTTTACCACATTTCATTCCACACATCCCGCACCATCCGCCCGGCATCGGTCAACGCCATCCGGCCATTGACCACCGTGCCGAACAACGGCCGACGATCCTGCACGCAGATCGTCACAAAATACCATCCCGGTTGCGCGTAATCATACCCGCGCAACCGGATTGAACGACGATGGTGGATGGCTGGATTGTATATCATTGTTTCCGGTAAAACACCAACCGGCTCTCCGGTGCCTGCTCCATCTCTACGCGCACGCCGCGTTCGCCAAGCTCCTTACCGCTCTGCTTCCACGTCTTGCCGGTGTCGGCATCCTGCAGATCGTACTCCGCGCCCGGATCAAGCCCCTGCAGCCGGAACGCGGCGCTGATAAACGGCGCGTCCTTGCGACGGAAGGCGAGCAGCAACCCTTCACCGAGATCCGGCCGATGGTACTGCATGACCAGCCAGACATCCGATGCGGGCGTACCCGCCGTGAGCGGATAGTAATCGCCATAGAATAACGGCCGGGCGCGCTTGTATTCTTCAATCATCCGGCGCTGCCAGTCCCACGGATGATCGGGCACGCCATCGCCCTGGTTGAAATAGATCGGGAACTCAAGGCTCGCGGAGAGGTTGCTGCGCACATGGTACGTATCGCCGCGCCGCGGATCATGCTGTCCGCCGCAGGTGCCGCCACCGTGAACTGGCAACCAGTACGACAATCCGTGCGTCTGCACCTGGCAACCGGCTGGATCAAAACCGGGGAAGCACTGGTAGTCGCTACGCCACAGCGGAATGCTGCGGCTGACCGTCTCCAGGTCGATGCGCCGCCCGCCGCTGGCGCAGTTGTCAATCAGCAATCCCGGATGACGCCGCAGCAACTCATCCCAGAACTCGTAGTGCCCTTCTACGTACCGGATCTCTGAAATGCCTTGCCGATCCGGCGCATCCGCCGCCCGCCAGTAGGGCAGCGGATCAATGTTGAAATCCTGACGATAGCAGTCAATGCCCACATCGCGGATCATGTTCGAGATAAAATCCGTCAGGAAGCGACGCGCTTCCGGGTTGCCTAGATTGTAGAGCAAGCTGGCGCCGGGCTTGCGCTCGCCCAGGAACCACTCAGGATACTCGATCGTCCACGGTGTGTCGGTCAGTGCCCGCTCGGGCTCAAACCAGAGCAAAAACTTCAGCCCCGCCGCGTGGGCGGCATCGGCCAGCGGCTTCAACCCATTGGGATGAGCACGCGGATTGATGTTCCAGTGACCGACATACTTTGCCCACTCGCCCGTGTAGACATCCGGCGAGAAGCTCCCGGCCGGCCCATACCAGCCGGCGTCAATCCAGTAGTAGTCATAATCCAGCTTGTGCTTGCGGATGTCCGCAATCTGCTCCAAATGATGCGCCGACTCCATCCCGCCCCAGGTCGCAGCACAGACCGGCCCCATGACCGGCTGGCCATCCTCCGCTTTTGGCACATGGTGCGCGAGGACAAAGCGCCGCCACGTATTGTGGCTGGCCTGTGGCTCGCCGTCCCAGAACAGCAGCGCGATGCGCGGCGTGCGGATCTCCTCGCCGGGGTGCAGCTTCAGCCGTGTCAGTTCCTGGCCGACGCGAACCCGGACGGCACTGTCGTTCTCACGCGCGAACTCCGCAGCCCACTGCCCGCTCCACCCAATGCCCACCATGACGCCCTTCTTGCCGCTCTGCAGGTTGAAGAACGGCAGCCAGGCATTGGACGACCGCCCGCCGCCCGCCGCCATCCGGATCGTCTCACCAACGGGCAGCGGCGCCACGAGGTATTCGAAATCCCCCGGCGTGCACGGCGAGCCGCGCGACCGCCGCAGGAACGTGTCATCCATGTTCCAGGTCCGGTCCTTGTCCGCCGCCCAGTCTATGTCCAGCGGCCGGATATCCTCGATCAGCGGCGTATCCGTCTTGCCCGTGTTGCGGAAGCGCAGCACCCACTCTACCGCCGGAAAACCGGCGAAGGTCTGCTGCTCCATTTCGCACTCCAGGCCGGACTGCGGGTCGCGCCAGGTTACCACCTGCACCTTCACCCCGGCTCCGCCGGGTTTCTCGGCCCGCGTCACCTGCCACGCGCCGAGCAGCTCGGCCGACGCCCGGCCGCCCAGACGAAACGAGAAGGGCGGCGTCTGTCCGGGCAAGATCTCTCCCGCGTACTTACCGATCCCTGCTACGTGCCCATCCGCAAGCACCACCTCGATCTCCACCCAGTTGGCATGCGCCCAGTCGTTGTTGCCGTTCACGTCGCGGACGCGCAGGACGATATCCGTCGCCCCGTTCAAGGCGACGTCGACGCGCACCGCTGGCGTATCGATGCCCATGGCGGCTGAGCGCCACAGCTCGCGGCCACCTGCCTCAACCGAGAAGATCAAGCGCGCCGGGCTCCCCTTGTTGGGCTCAGCGCCCCGGGCCCCGGGGGTGTCATTCATGCCGACCCAGGCGCGCAACACGCGTGCAGACTGATGGGTCCGCAGCACGATCTCGCTTTCGGCATGGGTGCCCAGTCCGCTCGCAAACGTCTTGCCGGCAATCGTCAGCGGGCCGTCGCCATGGACCGCCTTGTTGCTTTTCAAATCGCCCCACCCCTGCTTGCAGGAATTCACACGCAAGCCATGCGGATCACCCGGCACGCCGGCCGCCGCGGCCGCCCACTCGCCGGCGAACTGCTTCGCCGCCTCAACACCAACGGGAATCAAATCAACATCTTTCGGGAAACGTGTCTCTTTCATATCAGTCTCCTTTTTGTCCTACTACAACGTTGTCTATGATCACACGAGCACCCGCAATCCCCACGGTTCCACGTCCTTCAGCGTGATGCGTCCACCCGTAGTTTCCGGTTCAACCGGTAACACTTGTGCCCGCCGCCCGATGGACAAAAGGCGGACCTGGCTGCAAGACCATCGCAGATGCACCGTCGCCGCGGGAATCGGATCAAAGCCGGCGTTAAGCAGCATCACGGCCCCGCGCTGACGGTCGGCGGCGACACGCGCCACAGACACCAGCGGCACGGTCTCGTCCACCCGCACGGGCATGGTGTCGTGGCTGAGCCAGTCCGACGCATTCTGCAATTGCAGGCGCTTCCCCACGGAGTGCAGGAAGATCCACGGCGCGTACCCCATGACCACGACGCGACCGCCCAATTCATTCTCGAAGGCGGTCATCCCCGGTCCCTGCGGACGCGCGAAGTAGTCCTCAATATTCGTCAGCACGCGGACACCCTGGGCGATCGGCTCCAGCACATCGCCCATCCCCTTGGCGTCGCCCCAGAACTCGATGCGCGCATCGCGGATCTCACCCGCCGCACGTCCGTTCATCGGATCGTCTGTGAATCGTTCCCAAAGACCATTATCCAGCCGCTTGGCCAAACGCACGCCCGTGAGATGCCCCAATCCACGCTCGGTCAGCAACTCGAGCGCCGTCGAATCCATGAGCACACCGCGCGCCAGCATGGCCTTCAGTTCGTCGTCGCTAAACACCTCCGCTACATGGCCGCAGAGCACCGTGCCGCAGGCCGGTCTATCCGAGGCCAGCGGCAGCCCGATATCGCCAAGAACCTTCGGAATATTGATGTTGTGGCGCCCCGACCACCCCAGCCAACTTTCGCCCGTACGCACCGAGCGCCGCGCCATCATCTGCGCGCTCCAGGCCGGCCAAAGCCCGGCTGTCGGCAACCCGGCAGCGTGCGCCACCCACTTCTCCCAGACCGGCCGGGCAGCGGGGATCGCCTTGACCCACGGCAGGTTGTCCTCGAATGTAGACGCGGGCATGCCCAGCATGTTGAACGCCACCCCGTTCAGGCCATGCGCCAGAGCCAGGCTGCATTCGTTGACCACTGATGCTGGCGACTTCTTCAACCGCTGATACGGAAAGTTTTCCAGTTCGTATTGCACATCGCGCACGGACGGCGGCAGCGTGGCACGCTGGCGACCGCACTCTAGTGCCTTGTCCAGCATGTCGAGCGGTCGCTCGTCCGTGTAGAACCCGCCGCCGGGGCGTCCCTTGGTCGCACCCAGCGCCGTGAACCAACGATCAAAAGCCTGTCCCGAATAGGTTGTCCATCCCGGTCCGGCGGTCATCTTGCCGATGACGATGCCCGCATTGACCTTGTGAATGGTCGTGCGCACCTCTGTCATCAGCGATTCAAGGGTAGCGATGTTCTGTTCCACCCAAAGCTCACGTACCCCGCCCTGACCGGGCACGTCGAAAGCCTGGACCAACTCCTCGCGGGTATAGGTCCGACCGGCCCGCGTGGCAAAGAGCGCGAGGCAGGTGGGGCAGAAGCACCCGAACTCAACACCGTGAAAGTGCATGCGGATGTCGTCATCCACCCAGATGAAGTCCGGCTTGGCCCTGGCGACCCCTTCGTACTTGGCCCGCACATAGGCCCGCATCTCCGGCGTGTTGGGACAGGCGCAACTATGCGAAACCGACCCATCGTGTCCAACCATGGGCTGGCATGGCAGCGGCGGCATGTACGACCAGGCCTCGTTGACGTGCCCGATGGTGCAGAGCACGTTGATGCCGACCGACGGAATCCCGGCCTGGCGGAAGGCGTCCAGCCTCTTCGCGGCGAGTTCCATCCGGCGGGCGTAGACATCGAGCGGAATGTAGAGATGATGCGTGATCGTCTCGAACATCGCCATTTCATCCACCACGGACTTGTGCTCCTGCAACAGCGCCAGCAGGTTTTTAAAAGGCTCGTCGGTTTCCCACTGAGGAAGCCCGATGCGCCAGGAGAGCGTCAGTTTCTTAGCTGCGTTCTTCATTACATACCTCCAAGGATCTTGTCATGTCCAGCTTTCATCAGCCCACCCCCTCGCGCCTAGGTTCCAACGGGGACCACGGCTGCACCGTCGGGTTAACCGGATGTTCAGGCCACTTTCCAGCCAAGGTGTCAGCCACCGCCTGCACGGCGCGGCGCCGGCAGTCGGCGTCGGCTTCCTCCGAAGCGGCCCCGAAGTGCGGGGTCAGCAACACGTTATCGAGACGGAACAGGGGATGGGTGGTCGGGAACCCTTCTTCGGCAAAGACGTTGACCACACCGAAGACATCCAGCGCCGCGTAGCGGATGATCCCCTCCTTGAGCGCGACGGCCAGATCGTCTTCGTTGGTCAGCTCGCCGCGCCCGGTGTTCACCAGCACGGCCGTGCGCTTCATCTGCCGGAACTGCGGCATGGCCAGCATGCCGCGCGTCGCGGGCATCAGCGGACAGAGCGGGCAGAGATAATCCGATTCCGCCAGGATCGTGTCCAGGTCGGCAATTGTTACCCCTTCCCGCGCGGCCAGCTCCGGCGTCAGACAGGGATCGATCGCCAGCACGCGCAGGCCAAAGGCCTGGCAACGCCGCGCCACAGCGCGCCCGATCAAGCCAAAGCCGATAATCCCCACCGTCTGTGACGCCAGGCGGTGGAAACCCGCCGCCCCGCAGGAGGGGCGCAGCCCCTGACGCATCGCACCGTCGAGAAACTTGATCCGACGCGCAGCCCCCAGCAGCAAGGCCAGGGTGTGGTCCGC
>JBIJDW010000446.1:0-2594 GCA_044343885.1 Kiritimatiellia bacterium | reverse complement strand
GAGAAAACATCTGTTCTGGGTAGCCGTATCTGCGGCCACGGCCCTGCTCACGGCGGTTGGCGAAGAAACGGTTCCGAAGGAATCGTCCCTACGTCTGGAGTTGGACCTGGTTGACGGCTCGCGTCTCATCGGCACCCCCGGCATCGCGACCGTGCCGGTGCAGACGTCCTACGCCAAGATGGATGTGCCCCTGACGCAAATCAAGGCTTTGAAGATCGGCGACGATCACGAGACCGTGACCCTGAACTTGCGCAACGGCGACACGCTGACCGGCGTGATCAGTCTAAAGCCGATTGAGATGAAGACCGTGTTCGGATCGGTTTCGATCGGCATCGAGCGTCTACGGGCGATTCGCGTCGTGCGTTCGGATGGCGCGATGCCTGAGGCCTTGCGAAAAGGACTTGTGCTGCACTATTCCTTTGATCGGGACGAAGACGGCAAAGTGACGGATGGTAGCGCAAAAGAGAACCACGGCACTGTACGCGGAGCACGATTTACACCGGAAGGAAAATCCGGCGGCGCCATGGTTTTTGACGGCGCAGATGACTACCTGGATGCGGGCAATCCCCCTTCCCTGCAACTCACATCCGACTTCACGCTGGCTGCGTGGATCTGGACGGAACGAACACAGGACGGCTTCGGAATCATAACCAAGAGCCAAGGCGCTCCGGAACAAGCCCGGCGCGGCATCGAGTTCTGCCTAGGCAATGATGACAACCTGGGCGCCTATTTCTGGGACGCCTCCACCCGCTTCTTCAGCGGCGGCGTAAAGAACCCGACGATCCGGAGGCAGGAGTGGACCCACGTGGTGTTGCAGCACGACAGCACCTTGCCACAGCACCAGATGCGTTTTTTCATTAACGGCGTAGCCTGTGAGGCGGGCTTCGGGTACGAAGCCGTATCGTCCATACCTGTTCTGCGCAACGTGGACGAACCCGTTCGCATCGGTTGCATGCGCCCCGGTATACATCAATTCAAGGGGCGGATCGACGACGTGATGATCTTCAGCCGCACGCTGTCGGCGGATGAGATTCAGACGCTGTACGGCATCCAGAAGTAGGACCCATCATAGAGAAAGGCATGCACCATGAATAGGATCACATACGTACTGGCCGTCGGAGCGATCGCCTCCCTCGCCGTCTCATCCCGGGGCGAAGAGGCGCAGACCAACGCCACGCTCCGCCTCGCCATCGACTTGGTTGACGGCTCGCGGATTATCGGCACCCCCGGCCTCGCGACGGTGCCCGTGCAGACGTCCTACGCCAAGATAGATGTGCCGTTGACGCAAATCCAGGCATTGAAGATCGGTGACGATCACGAAACCGTGATCCTGAACTTGCGCAACGGCGACAAACTGACCGGCGTGATCAGTCTGGCGCCGATCAAGCTGGAGACCCTCTTCGGTCCGGCCTCCATCGGCATCGAACACATCCAGCAGTTTCGTGTGACGCTGGGCGGCAGGGATCCCGGACTCATTCTGTGGAACAAGATGGGCAGTATTGAGGAAATACAAAACAGCGCCGTCGGTCCCAAGGGAAATATTCAGGGCACCATTGATGCGTATCCCCCTGGAGTTTTCGGGAACGCGGCTCACCTGCGGGGTTCAGCCGGAGAGGTGTATTTCGACATTCCCTATCTGGAGAACAAGCACTTAGGCACCGATCCATTCACCATCGCATTCTGGGCAAAATCCGCCACGGTCAATCAGCCGGAAGGCTTCATCATGGACTCGTATAGCCAGGGAACGATGATGATCAGATTTTCGCAGCATAATGCCTCCACCATGCAAGCGGCCATACCAGCCGCGTGCCCGAACATGCCTCATCGATGGGACACGGAGTACCATCATTATGCCATCGTCTTTGATGCGAACGGCCGTTCCACCTTTTATGTCGATGCGACGGTCAAAGCGAAGAATGACAACACCGAGAGCATCGGACAGGCTTTCTCGCCAAGAATTGTCCTGTCGGGAGAGTGGAATCTGACCGACGGATACGATTGGAATGGTTATATCGACAACGTGAAGGCATGGAACTACGCCAAGACGGATTTCAGCGATCGGACGGATGAGTAGTGTTCACACACAAAAATGTCTCAATACGAGATATGCAGGAGGCGAGAATGAAAGCAAAGTGGATAAGTATCGCAGCGACAGTGATCGGACTGACTCTGTCGGCATGGGCCGGTGAAACCAGTAACGAATCGATTCGGATTTCGATGGAACTGACCGATGGGTCGCGTCTGATCGGAACCACGGCGGTGACGTCCGTCCGGCTCGTCAGCGCCATCGGTAAGATCGAGTTGCCGGTCGGCACACTCAGGAGCGTCCAGTTTAACCCGGATCGCGAGACCGTGACGGTTCGCCTCGTGAACAACGACCTGCTTTCAGGCGTGCTGGATCTGCCCGTACTCCCGATGCAGACGCTGTTCGGCAGCGTGGCCGTGCCGATGACGCAATGTCGCAGCATCGCCTTCTCAAGCGGCCGTGGCTATGACGGACTGGTGCTGCACTACACGTTTGACGAGGATGCCGTGAAGGTGCCGGACCGCAGCGGTCAGGGCCATGACGGAAATGTGCGCGGCGCAAAGTGGAC
>JBIJDW010000116.1:0-8665 GCA_044343885.1 Kiritimatiellia bacterium | reverse complement strand
CCGTGCCATCGGCATTGCGCAAGCCGCGCTTGACGTTGTAATCGACATACAACTGCGGATCAATCGTTCCAGTCGCCCGCACCTTTTCGGCATATTCCTGAATGATCGTGTCTTCCATCGTGGCCTTCTTTGAGGTTGAAATACGGCTTGAACCTGCACGTTGGCCAAACTATACACGACAACCGCCACGCCGTCAATTGTGGGAAAAGCTATTCTCACCACCGGTATTCGGCGACGGTGTAAACTCGTCGGCCCGCCTGGGGTTGGCCAGCATACGTCTCGAAGCCGCTGTCCCAACTATTGGCGACGCCCAGCGCCAGCGTGAGGTCGGCAATCTGAGGCACCCGCCAGCGGATCTCGCCGCCTCCGTCCAGGCGCGTGCGTCCGCCCTGACGCAAGGGGTTTTCTGCCATGCGTCCGACGCCCTGCCAGATTCGCACATCCCACACCCGCGTCGGCCGCCAACGCACATCCATCCGAATATGCTGTTCGGTATAGTCCAGCGCATAGCGGCTCGCGTAAATCGGCGCATCACATGTCTTGCGCAGCAACGTCCCCGAAAGCAGAAGGTCGAGCGTGGAATCGACCGCCACGACGGCGTCCGCCGTGAGGCCGGAGCTGTCAACCGTGTTGAGGTTGACCGCGTTATACGAACTGGAGGACGGCAGCAGCCGGACCCAGTCCACTACGTCCCGCCCCCGTTCGGCAAACGCCGTGACGCCGCCCGCGATGCCGCTCCAAGATCCTCGCCAGCCCGCCTCGGTCGTGCGCGTGTGCTGGCGTCCCAGGCCGCTGTTGCCCTTTGAAGTCGGATTGATGTAGTAGTATTCTGTGTAGGACGGCTGGCGCACCGCCTCGCTGCAGGAGAGAAACACCTGATGTGCGTCGGTCGGGTGCCACACGGCCCCGGCGGCGGGCAGCCAGGCTGGTCGGTCGTTGCTAAAACCCTCGACTGCGCCGCCAGCGGTGAACTCCCACGCGCCGTGCCGCCATCCTGGCAACACCGCGGCCGAGAGCTGACCCCGTTCATGATCGCCCAGACTCCGGCTGGTGACCTGTTCCCAGGTCGCATCGCCCCGTGTCGCCAGTCGGAAGTCTCCGCCCAAGGGGTGCACCGCATCGCCGTGCAGCGTCCAGACATCCGAGACGTGGCGGCTCGGAAGAAAGCCCGCCGGCTTTCCATAATACCAGTAGGCGTCTTCGGTCCGGCGGAACGCGGCGGTCAGCCGCCCGGCCCGGTCCTCGGACCGGTCGCCGCCGCTGATGCCAGCCAGGATGAGTGTGTCTTCCACGCGCTCTTCCGAGGGGAGCGTCAGCTTTGTGCCGTAAAAGCCGCGCGCGCCGAATTCCCTGATCGTGTTGACGGCGAGCAGATCAAACCGGCCCGCGTCCGTCACGACTTCCCCCCGGCCGCCACCGGTCCAGCGCCGCAGGTAATTGTCGGGCTGCCCGTCCGTCCGGGCGGCCGTGTCCGATGCGGCGAATCCCTCAACTCCGAACGAGGCCCCGCCGTCGCTCCAGCGCGTGCCGTGGCGAATGCGCGCCAGGCGTTGCGCCGCCTCGCCGATGCCGACCGCGGCCAGGCCACCCTCCTCGATGGGCGCGAAATCGAGCGCCACCGCCCCCGACGGATGCCCCGATGAGACGGCAAACCGATCCAGGCCGGTGAGCACTTCCGGCATGCGGAACGTTCCGTCCGGAACGGACAGATCGCACTGAAAATGCTCGGTCTGTGGATTGCGCAAGGCGAGTCCGCCGAGCAGCAGTCCGCTGGAATTGAACGCGCCGCCGCGAACGCTGATATCGGTCTGCGCGCCCCCAAAGCCCTGGTTGCGCACCGAAACGCCGGGCAGCGTTTCGAGCAGCGGCACGACGGTCCAGGCGTCATCCGCCAGCGAAATCTCCCGCAACAGCCGCCCCTCCACCTCGACCTCCCACTCGGTCACCGCGTTGGTCTCGGCTACGGCAACCCCGGCCAAACCCATAAAGAAGCAACACAGAATCACACGATGTAGGTGCATGTCGGAAAACCCTTGCTTATAACTTCAAGCTGCCGTGAGGGCTCGTCGTCGTCGTCGTCCTCGTACTCGATTTCCGAGGACGAGGACGAGGACGACGACGAGGACGAAAGACAAACCGGATTTTCATTTCCAGTTAACCCCTCGTTTCTTCGCGGCGAAGCCGCGCGGCTGGCTTTCAGGTTGAAAAGGCGCGAAAGATAGATGGATTTGCGCCGATTGTCAACCATGAAAAGCAGAATGGTTGACTAGATGAGGAAAAAACGGAACGTGGAAAGCAGGAACATCAGAACATGTGTGTCGTGGCATCGAGCAGGCACTATTATTCACAAGGGAGCCGCCTGCAAAACTCTGTTTTGCAAGCGAAGTGTTCAGGTGTCAGGTTTCGGATGTCAGGAAGAACCACACGATGTTGCGTCTTCCTGAAACTTGAAACCGGCGCTTGCAGGGGTTTTGCAAGCGCCTCAAGGTTCTGAAAATCTGTGATACTATTTCCCTAATGGCGCCGATTAGGTTCTTGACGTTTATCCCAGCATCTTCCAGAATCTCGTCATGAAATCGTTACTCCAAACCAGTTTTGGTATGACTTTGACCTATGTAGACCGGTGTCGACCGAGAAGTGATTTCTTGTCGGTTATCTTCTTTCTGTGCGGTCTAGTTATGTGCGTCGATGTGTGTAGTGCCGTCTTGCCCGCACGGTGGCGGTGTGCGTGTTGTGAGGTCCAACTGAACATCGCTCCCCTGCCGTTTCAGGGGCATGCGCCGACCGGGACTATCACCAACAATCTCGGCGTTTGGCTGACCGGTTCGAATTCGGTCTCCACCTCTTGCTGGTATCGCGTAGGTTCAACAGCAACGGTAACGGCCGTGCAGACCCGAAACAACCTTTTTGTCGGTTGGTCGGGAACGATTCCGCCCAACGTGAACACCAATGCCCCGAAGATTTCATTTGTCGTTACCAGCACGGTTTCCTTGACGGCCGTCTTCGATCTCGATAGCGATGGCGACGGCATTCCGGACTGGTGGGAAGTCAAGTACGGCCTCAATCCGTCCGACCCGTCCGACGCGTCTAAGTCCATTAACTTCGACGGCACCAACAATCTCACGGCCTACCAATTGTATGGTAGTAGTTTTTCGGTGGCACCAATGCCCGCGAATACGCCTCCACCAACTCTGGACAGCGATGGCGATGGCATTTCTGACTATCAAGAAAACCTCTTCTTTAAGACGGACCCCAATAACCGGGATTCCGACGGCGACGGATTGAGCGATGGCGACGAAATCTACATTTATGGCACCAATCCGTTAAAGGCCGATACGGATGGCGGCGGAGTACCCGATGGAAGGGAAGTGGCGCACGGGTTAAAACCCAGGGATCCCGCCGATGACACGGCTCCTGTCATAAACGGGGTCAGACAGTAGATTGCGACCCGACAAGGGATGGGCCTTCCGGCTATGCCGCGAGTCCTCCAGTTTGTGCAAGCGGAGGGTTCAGGTTTCAGGGTTCGGTCGGGCCACCGGCCTGCGACCGGATGGGAAACAGGAATGAGGCATCATGATCGTCCTCGTCCTCGTCCTCGAATCGTGAAATCGAGGACGACGACGACGACGAGGATGGACGCCTATTTAATGTTGGCGGAAAGAGAAAGACAAAGGAAAGCGGATAAAATCGGGGTCGGGGTCGGCATCGGTATCGGGGTCGAAAAGGAGATCGGGATGGCGTTTGGCCACGAGAAACTGGACGTGTATCGAGCAGCCAGCTAGGGTATGCAGTTTGCGAGGAACCGGGCGAATATAGAACGGCAGAAATCGACCCCGATACCGATACCGACCCCGACCCCGAAAGAAAAACATGACCGCCAACAACGCGGTGGCGGCGACGGGATACCGCCGCCTCAGCGCTAACGTAACCCATTCGTAGTGGGCAGACCCGCGCAGGATGCGATCAGGGCGGCACCGGCGGCCGCGAGAGCCGTTTGTTTCGCGTCGAGATTCTGACGCCGCACGGCTACGGTGTCGCAAACCGAAAAACCGCAATTGCCGAGCACCCATTCGATGCTCCTGCAGCAGGCGGGCGCCCCGCCTCCGCCCCCGCCGGCCACGCACACCGCAAGCGCGGGTTTGCCGTTGATGCCCGCACGATGGGTTGGCCGGGTGCAGATCCGCCGCAGACGGTCGAGAAAGGCGCGTAGACTCTCGCTCAGGTCGGAATAGTAGACCGGCGTGGCAAAGACCACGGCGTCGGCGGCGCGCAGCCGCTCCAGAAGCCCGGCGAAATCGTCATCCATCACGCAGTGGCCGTACTTGAGACAGAGACCCCAGCCATCGTCTTCGCATTGACGGCAGCGCGCGATGTCAAGCGGCGGCAGAAACACCGTCTCCGTCCCGCCACCGGCATCCTCGATGCCCGCACGGACGGCTTCCAGGGCGCGAGCGGTCTGACCGCTCACGTTGCGGCTGCCGGAGATGAGAAGTGTTTGCATGCGGGCCTCTGTCAAAGCTTCACACCAGACTCTTCCAGAGCTCGACGTTCTCGAGCTTCGCCCGGATGGCGTTGGCGAAGCGGGCTCCGGTTGCGCCGTCCACGATGCGGTGGTCGGCGGAGAGGGTCATCGCCATCCGCGTGCGAATGCGAACTTCGCCGTTGACCACGGCGGGCGCCTCGCGCCCGCTCGCCACCGCGAGAATGCCGGCCTCGCCGGGGTTGATGATGGCGGCGAAAGAATCGACGTCGAGCATGCCCATGTTGGAGACGGTAAAACTGCTGCCGGTCATTTCGTCGGGGGTCAGCTTGCCCGCCCGCGCCTTGTCGGCGAGCGTCTTGACCCGGTCGCGCAGCTCGGCCAGGCTCAACGTCTGAGCGGCGCGGATCACCGGCACCACGAGTCCGTTCTCCACGCTCACGGCCACGCCGAGATCGACATCGCCGCGCCAGGTCACCGTGCGGCCGTCGGTTGTGGAATTGACCGCCGGGAATTCCTCCAGCGCCAGCACAACGGCTTCGAGGATGAAATCGTTGACGCTGTACGCGCTCCCGGCCGCCTTGAGCGCGGCTCGGTAGCGCATCAGATCGGTGATGTCCGCCGTCACCGTGACGTAGAAATGGGGGATCGTCTGCTTCGATTCAACGAGGCGGCGGGCGATCACCTGCCGCATGCGCGACAGCGCAACCGGCTGCGCGCGGATGGCCCGTTCGACATCCTCGACCCGGATCCGGCCGCCCTCGCCCGAACCGCGGACCGTCAGGATATCCACGCCCTTCTCCTGCGCGAGCCTTTTCGCGGCCGGCGCGATGCGAAGAGCCTCGTAGTTCCGAGCCGTCAGATAGGCCAGCACGTCTTTCTCGGTGATCCGTCCGTTAGGGCCGGTGCCGGTCACGGGCGCCGGATCCACCGCTTTGTCGCGTGCCAGCGCCTTGGCGCGTGGAGAAATGGCCCGTTTCACCGCCACAGCGGGCGCCGGGGCGGGCGCGGCTGCGAAGGGCCGGACGACCGCTTCCGCCGCACGGGGGGCTTCGGCGCGCGGCGCCGCCGTCGGAACGGGCGCTGGTGCGGCGGCTGGCGTGGCGGCTTGTGGCGCCGCGGGCCCGGCGGCTGGCGCGGGCGGTTGGGCCGGCACCTTCTCGCCGGCCGCGCCGACGTAGCCGACGACCGTATTCACGGGCACGGTGATTCCCACGCCCACGTAGATCTTCAGGAGGATGCCCTCGAAGAACGACTCCACCTCGAGGTTCGCCTTGTCGGTCTCAATCTCGAACAGGATGTCACCCTTGCCGACGGCATCACCCTCCTGCTTCAACCACTTGACGATCAAACCCTCTTCCATCGTCTGCCCGAGCTTAGGGAAAATAACGGCCTGTGCCATAGCTTCGCTCCAAATTATAGGCGGCACTGCCGCCCGGTTGTCAAAAAAGTGCCTTTACTATACAGACAATTGGGCCGGACGGAAAGAACAGAAAGCGGGAAAGAAAACAGGGCGAACGCATCTAAATTTCTGCCCCTGCTGAAAAAAAGAACACTTTTCGCAAAAACCGCAAAAAATCAGCGAATGTTTCGTCCGCCTCACCCGTGAATACACGGACGGCGGAACGAACATTCGCTCAAAGCCGTTTATATTGAGTCATTCAGCGGTTTCACCGGTATGCCGTCCGTGTATTCACGGGCGAGGCATCCGAGGGAAACCGCACGTTGGCGGCTTTTGCGGTAAAATTTAGATGCGTTTGCCCTGGGAAAGAAAAAAACAGAAAGCTGACCACTGAGCCCTTGAACCTTTGAACCTTTGAACCCTTGAACCTTTGAACCTTTGAACCCTTGAACCTTTGAACCCTTGAACCTTTGAACCCTTGAACCTTTGAACCTTGGAACCTTTGAACCTTTGAACCTTGGAACCCTTGAACCTTTGAACCCTTTTCCAGCCCCGTGCCCGATCTGTCCCAGTCCGCCCCCTGGCGCACTGTGACAATATGTCCAGATAGCGGACGGGAGGCGAAGATCAAAGATGAAGTATAACTAATGTAACATACTGCACAGCAATCAGTACGAATATATTAACCCATCAGTCGCAATCGTCTGGCACGCGCATTGCTAATAGAGTGCCGTCCGTGTGGTGTCACAACAACAGCCGACGAGACCGAGCGGCAGAGAGTGTAGTTATGGCAAAAGTCTTAGGAATTGATTTAGGAACGACGAATTCGTGCATGGCGATCATGGAGGGCGGCGAGCCCGTCGTGTTGCCGAATGCCGAGGGGGCGCGCACGACGCCGTCGATCGTGGCGTTCACCAAGAGCGGCGAACGTCTCGTGGGGCAGGCCGCCAAGCGCCAATCCGTCACCAATCCGAAAAACACGGTCTACTCCATCAAGCGGTTCATGGGTCGCAAATACGATGAGGTGACCCACGAGGCCACGATGATGCCCTACGAGCTGGTGCGTGCGGGCAACGGCGACGCCAGTGTCAAGGTCGGCGACAAGGTTTATTCCCCGCCCGAAATTTCGGCCATGGTGCTGCAAAAACTGAAGACCGATGCCGAGGCGTATCTGGGCGAGAAGATCACGCAGGCGGTGATTACGGTGCCGGCCTATTTTAACGACAGTCAGCGGCAGGCGACGAAAGACGCCGGCCGGATCGCCGGGCTTGAAGTGCTGCGCATCATCAACGAGCCTACCGCCGCGTCTCTGGCTTACGGGCTGGACAAGAAAAAGGATGAGAAGATCGCCGTGTACGATTTTGGCGGCGGGACCTTCGATGTCTCCGTGCTCGATATCGGCGACGGTGTCTTTGAAGTCAAGGCCACCAATGGCGACACGCATTTGGGCGGCGACGACATGGACATGACCATCATGCAGTGGCTGATCGACACGTTCAAGAAGGAGAGCGGCATCGACCTCTCCAAGGACACCATGGCTCTGCAGCGCCTCAAGGAGGCGGCCGAGAAGGCCAAGTGCGAGCTGTCGAGCGTGCAGACCTCGGAGATTAACCTCCCCTTCATCACGGCCGACGCCAGCGGGCCGAAGCATCTCACCGTCTCGCTCACCCGGCCCAAGCTCGAGCAACTGACCGACGGCCTGATCGAGCGGACGACCAACCCATGCCGCAACTGCATGCGCGACTCCGGCTTGACGACCGTGGACGAGGTGGTGCTGGTCGGCGGCCAGACCCGCATGCCCAAGCTGCAGGAAAAGGCCAAGGAACTTTTTGGCAAGGAGCCTCACAAGGGGGTCAACCCCGATGAAGTCGTCGCGGTCGGCGCGGCCATTCAGGGCGGCATTCTCAAGGGCGAGGTCAAGGATGTGCTCTTGCTCGACGTCACTCCGCTGACGCTGGGCATCGAGACGCTGGGCGGCATCATGACGCCGCTCATCGAGCGCAACACGACCATCCCGACCAAGAAGAGCGAAATCTTCAGCACGGCGGCCGATAACCAGCCGCAGGTGGACATTCACGTCCTGCAGGGCGAGCGCAAGATGTCGGCCGACAACAAACCGATCGGCCGTTTTGGGCTTGACGGCATCCCGCCCGCAGCCCGCGGCGTGCCGCAGATCGAGGTGACCTTCGATATCGACGCCAACGGCATCCTCCACGTCAGCGCCAAGGATCTGGGCACCGGCAAGGAGCAGAAGATCGCCATCACCGCCTCCAGCGGCCTCTCCAAGGAGGAGATTGAGCGGATGCGGCGCGACGCCGAGGTGCATGCCAGCGAAGACACCCAGAAGCGCGAGGAGGTGGAGGCACGCAACATCGCCGAGAACCTCGTCTACCAGACGGAGAAGGTGTTGAAGGAAAACGGCGACAAGATCGCTGCGGAGAAGAAGGCGCCGGTCGAGCAGGCCGTTCAGGACCTGAAGGAGGCCCTGAAGTCCGGAGTGATCGGGACGATCAAGGCCAAGCAGGAGGCGCTCAATACCGCTATGCAGGCTGTTGCCCAGGAACTGTACGCAAAAACGGGTCCGCAGCAACCCGGCGGCCCGGCCGCAGACGGAAACGCGGGTGGCGCTCAGGCCCCCGGCGACACGGGCAGCAAACCCGACTCAGACGGGGTGATCGACGCCGACTTCACGATGGTCGACGACGACAAGAAGAAATAAACACTTTTCCGGGATTCGGATCCCGGGGAAAACAGACCTTAATCACACAAACAAACAGGAGGCA
>JBIJDW010000445.1:0-2604 GCA_044343885.1 Kiritimatiellia bacterium | reverse complement strand
TCATCTCGCCGGAAATCACCGAGACCGTGCAGGCGAGGAAGATTCCGCGGACGGTGACCGCCGAGATGGTGTCTGCCGTGCGGTTCATCCCCGCGCCGAGACGCTGCTGCGCCAGCGTGTCGCGGATGAGGCAGGCCGACAGCCGGTGAAAGCTGAGGTACTCGGCGCGCTCGCGTCCGTAGGCGATCACAGCCTTCATGGCATCGAGCTTTTGCGAGACCAGCCCCCACAGGCAGGCATTGGTGTGGCGGATTTCGCGGTTGACGCGGCGAACCTGGACACGAACCTGGCCGACGATCAGCGTGTACGGAATCATGGCGAGGATTACGACGGCGGCAATTGTGGGATTCAGCACCAGCAGAATGGTGACGCCCACGATGAACATCACCACCTGGCTGGTGGACTGGATGACCAGCTCCATGAGGCGCTCCTCCACCACGCCGACATCGGCGAGAATGCGCGACATCAGGCGTCCCGGCGACGACCGTTGGTGGAAGGTCGTCGACAGGCCGATGATCTTGTCGTGGATGTCCTCACGCAACCGCTGCGTAATGGCCGTTCCGACGCGGCTGCGAAGCACCTGCGTGGCGCGATCGGCAAAATTGAGAATCAGGATCGTGACGAGATAGACGACAAAGATGCCGAACAGGCGCCGGCCGGCCCATGCGGGGCGGGTCTCGGCGTGCAGACGCGTTGCTTCCGATGCCGCAGCGCCCTCCCCGGGACTGGTTGCGGATGGCATGCGCGCGGCGCGGTCGCCGGAGGCCGACGACAGAGCGGCTCCCGCCGTGCCGACGGCCGGCTGGCCGGCGCCGACCACGAGGATCTCATCCACCACCACGCGCCCGTAGTAGCTTTGAAGATAGACCGAGCAGGCGTTGAGCGAGACAAAGAAGATGCAGAGGAAGACCGGCCACTTGTGCGGCCAGACGTAGCGGTAGGCAAAACGGAGGATCAGCCGCGCCGTGCCCTTGGGGTCGCCGGCGTCGCGTGACGGGCGATAGGGAAACGCGCGGTGTTCGTGGCGGCGGCGCATGGGGCGTGTCACTCCTCGATGATGCCTTTGCCGGCGTAGGTGTCGTGCAGGCGGCGGTAGCGGCCATCGGCGATGGCCAGCAGGGACGCATGGGTGCCGGTCTCGGCGATCCGGCCTTCGTGCAGCAAAATGATATGATTGGCGTTGCGGATCGTGCTGAGGCGGTGGGCGACGATGAAGGCGGTGCGGTTCTTGAGAAAACGTTCCATGGCAATCTGAATCGCCCGTTCCGACTGGCTGTCGAGGGCCGAGGTTGCCTCGTCCATCACCAAAATCGCGGGGTTGGACAAAACGGCGCGGGCGATGGCCAGCCGCTGCTTCTGGCCGACCGAGAATTGCACGTCGCGCTCGCCGATCACCGCATCGTACCCGTGCGGCAGCTTGACGATGTCATCGTGGATCTCGGCGATCCGCGCGGCGGCCTCGATCTCGGCGCGGCTGGCACTGGGCCGGGCGTAGCGGATGTTATCGGCGATGGAGACCGAGAAGAGCATCGACTCCTGCAGCACGATCCCGAACTGCCGGCGCAGGCAGGCAAACGAGAGATCGCGCACATCGACCCCGTCAAGCCGGATCGTACCCTGATCGACGTCGTACAGGCGCATCAGCAGCGACAGCACCGTGGTCTTGCCGCATCCGGTGGCGCCGACCAGCGCGACGGTCTCTCCGGGCTTGATATCGAAACTGATTCCCTGCAACACCGGTTTGTCGGGCAGGTAGGCAAAGGATACGGCGTCAAACGTGACGCGTCCGCGCACGATCCCGATGTCCCGCGCGCCGGCCCGTTCAACCGTCTGCGGGACTTCGTTGAGAATCTCGAACAGCCGTTCGGCGGAGATGCGGACATTCTCGAGCTGCTGCGCGAGCTGCGAAAAACGCACCGCCGGCCAGAGCATCTGCATGGCATAAGCCGAGAAGGCGGTCACGTCGCCATAACTCGCCGTGCCGCCGAGCACCATGGCGCATCCAAGGAAGTAAATCACGATGCGGCCGATGTCGGCCAGCAGGCGGGTGTTGAGCCAGAACGATCCGGACGCGACCTGCGACTCGCGAACCAGCTCCATGCTGAAGGCGCTTTGGTTGCGAAACACGTCGTTCTCGCGCGCCTCGGAGCCGTAGGTCTTGACCGTCATGTTGGCGGCCAGACGGTTCTGCACGCCAGCCGCGACGCGGTCTTCCGCGCCGCGCTGCGCGCGGGTCAGCCGCTTGAGCCGGCCGATCGAGGAATGGTAATTGACCACAAACAGAATGAGCAGGGCGAAAAGCGGGATGGATAGCCGCCAGTTGATGAAGAGCGTGGCGGTGATCGCGAACGCGGCGCACACAAGGTCGGAGACAATCTGGACCGTAGCCACGGAGAGAATCTGCTGCAGGGCGCTGCTGTCGCCCATGAGGCGGTTGATCAGTTTGCCGGTGCTGTGCTTGCCGAAGAAGGCCATGCCCAGCCGGAGCATGTGCGCATACACCGCCGAGCGGATGCGCATCACGAACGTCTGACCCACATAGGCCATGCCGAGCACCTGCAGGTAGCCGCAGGCCGCCGAGGCAAAAGCCGTGCCGATGAGGAA
>JBIJDW010000444.1:0-2615 GCA_044343885.1 Kiritimatiellia bacterium | reverse complement strand
GTGAGCTTCGGGCATGTCGGGCTTGGGCAGTCGCGTAAGGGCATCGGCATTTTGTGCTTTTTTGCGCCGAACCACCAGGCGTTCCAGGCTGCGGACGGTCATGCCCTCGGTCAGGCACTTGTGTGAGAGCAGGGTCTGTTCGGCGGGATCGGTGATGCCGAGAAGGACTTTGGCGTGGCCGGTGGACAGCATATTTGAGGAGAGCAGTTGTTTGACCTCATCCGGCAGGTCGAGAAGGCGCATGGCGTTGGCGACGGCGGGGCGCGACTTGCCGACGCGATCAGCGACCTCCTGCTGGGTCAGGTTGAAGGTCTCGGCGAGGGTGCGGTAGCCTTCGGCCTCCTCGATGACGTTGAGGTCTTCGCGCTGGATGTTTTCGATGACGGCCATCTCGGCGGCGTCACGGTCGGCGGCATCGAGAACGATCACCGGCACATGGCCAAGTCCGGCTTCGATCGCCGCGCGTAGGCGGCGTTCGCCAGCGATCAGCTCAAAGCCTCCGCCTGCCGATGTGCGGCAGATGAGCGGCTGGATCACGCCGTGAGCCTTGATCGAGTCGGCGAGCTCGCGCAGCGCCTCCTGATCGAATACGGAACGGGGCTGCCACGGGCAGCGCGCGATTTCGCCCACGGGGAGGGACAGCACCGATTGCTGGCCCGGCTGCAGGAGCGGCGTCGTGGAAGGCGGCAGCACGGCGGACGCATTCGGCGCGTGCGCGGCGTCAACCGATGCGGGCACGGCGCTGATGAGCGCGCCCAGACCGCGGCCCAAGCCGTGGCGTCCTTTGGCAGCGGGGGATGCGGCCGGTTTTTTTTGCACGGGCGCGATTTTCTTTTTACTCACGGGTAGTTTCCTGGACGGTTGAGACCGAGGGTTTCATCACAGTGACACATCAGGTTCATGTTCTGCAGCGCGGATCCAGCCTGCCCCTTCATCAGATTGTCGATGTAAGAGACAATCCGAAGCCGGTTCGTGCGGGAATCGACGCTGACGACCAGGTTACAGAAGTTCGTGCCCCGTACGTGGAGCGTGCCGATTGCGGCGGTGCTGGGGAAAACGCGGACAAAGGGGCTTCCGGCGTAGAATGCGCGGTAGCAATCGAGCGCCTGAGCCTCGGTCAGCGGTGCGTTCAAGGTTCCGTAGAGGGTGGACATAATGCCGCGGCAGACGGGCGCCACGTGCGCGGTGAAAGTGATGCGCATCTCACGGCCCGCGAGGAGCGTGAGTTCGCGCTCGACCTCGCAGACGTGCTGATGGCCGGCGAGCTTGTAGGCGTTCAACTGCTCGTAGCGGGCCGGATAGTGGAACGTCGGCGCGACTTTTTTGCCCGCCCCGGAGACACCGGTCGTGCAATCGCAGATGACGCTGGTCGGATCGATCAAGCCGGCACGGGCAGCGGGGGCGAGGCCCAGAATGCAACTGGTCGCAAAACAGCCGGGGTTGCCCACGATTCGGGCGTTGCGAATTTCTTCGCGGTGAAGCTCGGCCAGTCCGTAGGCGTTGCCGCCGAGCAGGTCCGGCGCGGCATGCACGGGGTTGCGGCCGATTCGGGTGGCGTAATCCGCGTAGGCTTCGGGCGCGGTGAAGCGGAAATCACCGCTGTAATCGATGATCTTGGATCCACGGGCGAGATCGGCGCGGGCGCGGGTCATGCCGACGCCATCCGGCGTTGAATAAAAAACGACATCCGTCGGCTCGGCGGCGGCGGGGTCATCCGGGGCGAGGATGGGGAGGTCACAGAAACCGGTCAGATGCGGATACACCGCGCTCAGGGGCTGACCGATGTCTTCACGCGCAACCAGAGATACGAGGCGTGCCTCTGGATGTTGCAGCAACAATTCAATGATGCCGACTCCGCCATAGCCTGTGGCGCCGATGATTTTGACCGTGATCATGCTGTCAATCACCTCAAAAGGGTTTGTTTGCGTTCAGGTCAGGATAAAAAAGCTGCAAGTCCGCTCTTCCAATCCGTCCAATTCGTGATAATATGACGCTTCTTCACTGGTCTTGTCAAGCGTGAGTCGGAAAAGGCTGTACCATGCGCATCGAGTCATTTGACTATTTTATTGCGGGAAGCGGCATTGCCGGGTTGTCCGCCGCGTTGCGGATGGCGTCCAGCGGCCGCGTCTTGCTCGCGACCAAGAAGGAATCGGCCGAAAGCAACAGCAATTACGCTCAGGGCGGCATCGCCTGCGTGCTGGAGCCGGGGGACACCTTCGAACAGCATGTGGCCGATACGCTCGATTCGGGCGCGGGGTTGTGTGACGAGACGGTGGTGCGGCGGATTGTTACGGACGGACCGGCTCGGATTGCCGATTTGGAACGTCTCGGCGTGAAGTTCAGCGAAAGCGCCGAAAGCGCCAGCGGCTATGATCTGGGGCGCGAGGGGGGGCATACCCGTCGGCGTGTGCTGCACGCGGGGGATATCACCGGGCGGCGCGTGGAAAGCGTGCTGTTGGAACGCGTGCTGGAGCATCCCAACATCGTCGTTCGGGAACGCACGATGGTGATCGATGCGATCACGACACGCTGGCTCGGTTTGTCCGGGCATAATCGGTGCATCGGCGCCTATCTTCTGGACGAGGCGACCGGTGAGATCAGCGCGGTCCGGGCTC
>JBIJDW010000115.1:0-8723 GCA_044343885.1 Kiritimatiellia bacterium | reverse complement strand
ACAATGGCGGTCTTGCCGACGCCCGGTTCGCCGATCAGCACCGGGTTGTTCTTAGTCTTGCGCGAGAGGATGCGGACGACGTGGCGGATCTCGGTGTCGCGGCCGATCACCGGATCGAGCTTACCCGAGCGGGCGAGCTCCACGAGGTCGACGCCGTACTTCCGGAGCGCCTCGTACTGGCCTTCGGGGTTGTCGGAGGTCACCCGCTGGTTGCCCCGGACCTCCTTGAGCGAAGCCAGGAGGCTCCGGGCGTCGACGCCCGCGTCGGTCAGCAGCCGCTTCGCGTCCCCCGTCCGCGCCTCCAACATCGCCAGCAGCAGATGCTCGACCGACACATAATCATCCTTCAGCCGCTTCGTCTGATCAGCCGCCCGCACCAGCAGCTCGTTCAGCGCCTGCGTGACGTAGATCTTGCCCGCCTCGGTGTCGCCCGAAACCCGGGGGCGTCGCTCCAACGCCTCCTCGACCCGCGCGCGCAACGCGGGCACCCCGACGCCCATCCGCTCCAGCAGCCGCGGCACGAGACCGTCCTCTTGGACGATCAACTCCAGCAGCAGGTGCTCGACATCGACCTGCTGGTGCCCCAGCCGCACCGCCAGCTCGCGCCCGCCCTGCACCGCCTGCTGCGCCCGCTGCGTCATTTTGTTCATGTCAAACATGACCGGCTCCTTTCGGCTTTCCACAACAACACTCAGGAATATACGTTACCAGCTTACCATTTTAGGAGGGCGATTGGCCAACCTGAATCGAGAGCGCAGCAATTCTAATTAGCGCGTTTCCGGGATTGCTTTCGTCAAAGGAATGGAGTAATCTGCATACCGATTTACGGTAGTCTGGCCGTTGTCGGAGGGGTGAGGAGATTTATGGACTGGAATCTGCTATTTTATGACTTGAGAGACGCGATCATCGGCATTGTCACCGCGTTGATAGGCATCCTCCTCGGCTATTACGTGCGCGGGCTGGTCGGCCGCTGGCAGGCCGAGGCCATTGAGAAGCGCGCCCAGGCGCGTCTAGACGAGGTGGAAGCCGAGGCCAAGGCCGCGCTCAAGGAGGCGGATATCAAAGTCCGCGCCGAGGTGGTCAAGGCGCGCGAGGAGTTTGAGAAGACGACCAAGACCCGGCGCAAGGAGTTACAGGATCTGGAGGATCGCCTGAGCGCGCGACAGGAAAGTCTCGAAAAGAAAGCCGAAACGCTCATCCAGAAGCAGGAGGATCTCCAGAAGCGTGACGCCATGCAGGCCAATCGCAAGATCGAGACCGAAAAACTGGCCGCCGAAGCCCAGACCCGCCTGCAACGGCTTTCTGGAATGACCGCCATCGAAGCCCGCAAAGAGATTTTTCAACTGGTCGAGCAAGAGGTCCAGAGCGAAACCGCGGGGTTGGTCCGCCGCCTCCAGGAAGAGGCAAAACAGAACGCGGAGCGCGAGGCGCATCGCCTGATCGCCATGGCCGTTCAGCGGTATGCGGCACCCCATGCGACTGAGATGATGACCAATACGGTGCAATTGGTGGATGACGATGTCAAAGGCCGGATCATCGGCCGCGAGGGTCGCAACATCCGCACGCTCGAAGCACTCACCGGCGTCACCATGCTGGTGGACGACACACCAGCTGCGGTGGTCATCTCCGGATTCGATCCGATCCGGCGCGAAATCGCCAGAAAGGCACTGGAACTGCTGGTGGCCGACGGACGCATCCACCCGGGCCGCATCGAAGAGGTGGTGCAGAAAGTGGAAGAAGAGATAAAAGCGATCATCCGCCGAACGGGCGAAACGACCGTTTACGATCTCCGGATACAGGGCGTTCCGCCTGAGCTGATCCCGTACATCGGCCGTCTCAGGTACCGATCCAGCTACTCCCAGAACGTACTCCAGCATTCGATCGAGGTGGCCAACCTCATGAGCATCATGGCGGGTGAACTCAAGCTCGACCCCGCTCTGGCGCGGCGGATCGGCCTCTTTCACGACATCGGCAAGAGCATGGACCACGAGGTCGAGGGCGCGCACGCCGCGATCGGCGCCGATCTGCTCAAACGCTGCGGCGAGAGCCGCGTGGTCGTCAACGCCGTTGCCGCGCACCATGCCGATGTCGAATCCGAAAGCCTGTATGCGCTGCTCACTTCGGCGGCTGACGCGATCTCGAGTTCGCGCCCGGGCGCGCGCTTGGAATCCAAGGAAATCTACGTGCAGCGACTGGAAAAGCTCGAAGCCATTGCCAACTCCTTTACCGGAGTCCACAAGACCTTCGCGGTCCAGGCCGGCCGAGAAGTGCGCGTGATCGTCGACCCGGATGTCTTGGACGACCCGGCGGCGATGCAGCTCGCGCGCGACATCAGCCGCAAGATCGAGTCGGATCTGCAGTATCCGGGACAGATCCGGGTGATCGTGGTGCGTGAAATGCGGTGCATCGAATACGCCCGCTGAGGATGTGGCTCATGAAGGTGCTGATGGTAGGTGATATTGTGGGGTCGCCGGGACGGCGCATGTTCCGGCAGACGGTGGCCAAGCTCCGGGCCGATGGTGCCGTGCATGTGGTGGTGGCCAACGCGGAGAATGCCGCTGCCGGCAACGGCATCACCCGCGAACTGGCGCGGGAGCTGTTCGACGCGGGAGCCGATGTCCTGACCATGGGCGACCATACGTGGGGACAGAAGGACACCGATCAGGCCTTTGCCGGCGAGAAGCGGCTGGTTCGTCCGGCCAATTTTGCTCCGGATTGCCCCGGTATGGGCTGGACGGTGATCCAGAGCGCGCTGGGTCCGCTGGCCGTCCTCAATCTGGTCGGCCGGGTTTTCATGCCGCCGGTCGATTGCCCCTTCCGCGCAGCCGACGCGGCGTTCAAGACGCTTCCCGGCGGCGTCCCCGTGATCGTCGACTTTCATGCCGAGGCCACCTCGGAAAAGATCGCCCTGGGCCTCTACCTCGACGGTCGTGTCGCGGCCGTGGCCGGGTCGCACACGCACGTCCAAACCAGCGATGCCTGCGTGCTCCCCGGCGGAACCGGGTACATCACCGACCTCGGCATGACCGGCCCGACCGGCGGCGTGATCGGTCGTGAGTCCGCGCCGGTGCTCCGCAAATTCGTCACCGGCATGCCGTCCAAATTCGATGTCTCCAAAGGCCTCGCCGTGCTGGAAGGCGTGATCTTTGAGATCGACGGCTCCACGCTGAAATGCCTCTCGGCCGTGTCGCTGCGCGTGCGGGAAGTGAAGGCTGCGGGATGAGCGATCTTCCGCTTCCGTTCGCCGAACGCCATGTCTACAGCGTCTCGGAACTGACGCGCAAGGTCAAGCTGACCGTCGAAGAGGAGATCGGGCGTGTCTGGGTCGAGGGCGAGATCTCGAATTTCCGGCGTCTGCCGTCCTCCGGCCATTGCTATTTCACCCTGAAGGATGGGTCGGCGCAGTTGGCCGCCGTCCTGTTTGCCAGCAGCCAGCGCGGAAGCGTTACGCAATTGGTCGACGGGATGGTGATCCGCGCCTGCGGCGACCTGACGGTCTATGAGGCCCGCGGCCAGTACCAGCTCGTCGTGCGCACGGTCGAGCCGGGGGGCCTCGGACTGCTGATGGCCCAGCTCGAAGCGCTCAAACGCCGCCTGCAGGCAGAGGGGATTTTCGATGCGGCGCGCAAGCGGCCGCTGCCGCTGCTGCCCCACCACGTCGGACTGGTGACCTCGCCCGGCGGCGCGGCCATTCGCGACCTGATCACGATCCTGACGCGGCGCTTTCCCAACCTGCGCATCACCCTCGCGCCGGCGCGGGTGCAGGGCACGGGCGCCGCAGCGGAGATCGCCGGGGCGATTGCGCTGCTAAACGGACTACCGGACCCGCCTGACGTCCTGATCGTCGGCCGCGGCGGCGGCAGCATCGAAGACCTGTGGGCCTTCAACGAGGAACCCCTCGTCCGGGCTGTCGCCGCTTCGGCGATACCGGTGATCGCGGCGGTGGGACATGAGTCCGATACAACGCTGTGTGATTTTGCCGCCGACCTGCGCGCGCCGACCCCTTCGGCGGCGGCGGAGCTGGTGGTCGGCTGCAAGGACGCCTTCGAGCGGCAGCTCGCCGGCTTTGCCCGGTCGCTGCGGCTCGCGCTCGAACGCCGCCTGGACCTGCTGCGCCAGCGCTTCCGCGCAGCAGCAGCGACTCCGGCCCTGCGCGAACCCGGCCGCCTCACCGAACGGCGGGCGCAGACGCTCGACAATCTCGAACTGCGCCTGGCGCGCGCGACCGCCACCGCCGGCCGCGGCGCGCGCCAGCGTGTGGAACGGGCGCGTTCCCGCCTGCTTGTGGCGCGCGCCACGGTGATCGCGCCCGCCGGCGAACGGGTCGTCCGCCTCCACCGCGAACTGGTCCGCGCGGCCTCGCACCGCGCGCAGCGGGCGCGGGTCGCGCTCGACGGTCTCGACCGCCAGTTGCGGTCGCTCGGACCGCAGGCTGTGCTGGAGCGCGGCTACAGTCTGACGCGCACCGGCGGTGGCGCGCTGGTGCGTCATGCGGCGCAGGTGGCGCCGGGAACAATGGTGCGCACGCAAGTCGCATCCGGGGATTTCGAATCCATCGTGAGGTGAGCTATGGCAAAACGTGAGAGCGAAGCACAAGAGGGCCGGCTGGGCTTTGAAGCCGCGCTGAAGCGTCTGGAGACTTTGGTCGGCCAGATGGAATCGGGCGAGTTGGGACTGGATGACCTCGTCGCCGCCTTTGAAGAGGGGCAGAAGCTGGTCAAACAGTGCTCCGACAAGCTGAACGCCGTCGAGCGCCGCATCGAGGTTCTAGTCAAGGACGAGGCCGGCGCCGTGACCGCCCGCCCGTTTGATCCGGATCAGGCATGACCGCAGCCCTCAGACTCCACGCCGTCCCCCCCATAACCCCTGGCCACTCGGGATCTGCTCATGAGAATCGATTACATTTGAAAAACATCACACAGTCTGAGTTGGGGACAGGGATCGAGGTTGATTCCGTTTCGTTGACTTTACGCGTTCTTGATGGGAGCGCGGGCGTCTCGCCCGCTTTGGGAAGCAAGCGAAACTGCCAACGTAGCGGGCGCGACGCCCGCGCTCCCAGGAAAGCACCGAAACGGGGATGCGCCCAACCGGTGTCGACTCTTCTGCGCCGACTTGACAGAGTGAGAAGGCTGACGTACGATATTGCGTACGAAAGGAAATGGCTTATGACAACACTTACGGCCACAGAGGCTCGAAAATCCTTGTATGGCCTTTTGGATGATGTGGCGGATTCCCACATGATCGTCCAGATCACTGGCAAGAGGAGCTCCGCTGTCCTTGTTTCCCATGACGACTGGCAGGCCATCCAAGAGACTTTGTTTCTCACATCGATTCCCGGAATGAGGAAATCCATCCAGTCCGGGATGAGGACTCCAGTCAGCACATGCGACAAGGCGTTGAAATGGTGAACTGGACGCTTGTTTTCACCAAGCAAGCCCAGAAAGATGCAAAGAAACTCCGGGCTTCGGGTTTGAAACCACAGGCAGAACGGCTTCTCGCGGTTCTTGAGAAAGACCCGTTTCAGAATCCGCCTCCCTATGAGAAACTCGTCGGCGATCTGTCCGGCGCGTATTCTAGGCGCGTGAATATCCAACATCGGCTTGTGTATCAGGTGTTGGCTGACGTTAAGACCGTCAAGGTCATTCGGCTCTGGTCGCATTATGAATGATTGGCGCACAACCTCCCTTGAAAAATCCCCACACAAACCTGGACTCCCTCTCCCGCGTCGCCGCCCGTGTGCGTCTGGCCCTGCTGGATGGTCCGGGCGGCCTGCGCCGGATGCTCCCCATCGCCGTGCCGATGATCGTCTCGCAGCTCTTTGACACAACGATGATGTTCGTCGACCGGCTGTTCCTCTCGCATGTCTCGCCGCTCGCCATGGCCTCCTGCATGACCGGCGGCATCACGGCCTTCCTGTGCGGCCAGCTTTTTTTCGGAATCGTGGCCTACTGCGCGACGCTGGTCGCCCACCGGTTCGGCGCGCAGCGTCTGCAGGAGTGCCCGGTGATCGTCATCCAGGCCGCAGGCATGGCCTGCGCCGCCTATCCGATCATCCTCCTCATCGGGCGGGTGACGGTGAACGCCTTCACGTGGGTCGGGCATACCCCCGCCCAGATTGAATTGGAGACGGCCTACTTCAGCATCCTTATCAATGCCTCGATTCTCGGCCTGCTGCGGGCGGCCTTCAGCGGCTTTTTTGCCGGCATCGGCCAGACGCGGGTCATCATGTTCGGCAACGCGCTCGCGCTGGTGACCAACATCGGTGCCAACTACGTCCTGATCTTCGGCAAGCTGGGCCTCCCCGCTCTGGGCATCGTCGGTGCCGCCTACGGGACCGTGCTCGCGAGCGGCGTGATGACACTGTTTCTCGCCGTGGCCTTCTGCCGACGCGCGCTCCAACCGCCCTATCGTGGCGCGCGGCTCATCCGTTTCGTTCCGGAGGTCTGCGCCAAGCTCGTCCGCTACGGCGTTCCCAACGGAATCGAGGGCTTCATCGGCATCTTCTGCTTCACCGCCATCGTCCTCCTGATCCACGCCATGGGCGAAGACGTCGCGGCGGCCATCACCATGGTCTTCAATTGGGATCTCGTCTCGTTCTTCCCCATTCTCGGCGTCCAGATCGCGGTCTCGACGCTGGTGGGCCAGAACCTGGGCGCCGGCCATGTCGCGGGCGCCCGGCAGGCCGCCTGGACGGGACTGGCGCTGACGCTCGCCTACACCGGCGCGCTCGCGATCCTGTTTCTGAGCGTGCCCCAAACCCTCCTGCGGCCGTTTGCCAGCGCCGCGTCGCCCGAAATCGTCCGACTGGCCGTGCCCATGCTTCGCCTCGCCGCCCTCTACCTGATGTTCGACGGCACGGCGCTGATCTTCTCCGGCGCCCTGCGCGGTGCCGGCGACACCTTTTGGGCCATGCTGATCGGCATCGTCTTTCACGTGGTGCTGATCACCGTCTGCGTGGCGGCGATCTACCTGTTCCGGGCCGGGCCGATCACGGTCTGGGCGGCCGTCTGCTTCTCGATCTTCGGTGGCGGCATCGCCTACTACCTCCGCTTCCGCCAGGGCCGCTGGCAACAGCTCGGCCTGGCCCTCGCTGGCCGCCGGGAGGGATGAACCTAAAAAGGGCAGAAGACTGTGAGACTGTAAGGCTGTGAGGTTTGGAAGGCAATCGGTTATGCAAATGTGGACGGTTCACCATTGGGTGCGTGCGAATCTAACCGTAACCTGTTCATTTTCAACCTAAGAGCCTTACAGCCTTACAGCCTTACAGCCTTACAGCCTACAGTCGTTTCAGTGTTCAGAAACGCCCCCACCCGCTGCAGCAGTTCGTCCCGGCTGGCCGCCGCGTGCAGCGGACACGGCAACCCGTCGCGAAAGCGCTTGCCGTAGTTCTTGGTGACGATCCGCGGATCGGCGATCACCACCAGCCCGCGGTCCTGCGTCGAGCGGATCAGGCGGCCAAACCCCTGCCGGAAGCGGATCACCGCCGACGGCACCGAGAACTCGCGGAAGGAGCTGCCGCCCCCGGCGTCAATCCGCTCGCACCGCGCCTCGACCACGGGATCTCCCACCGCCAGAAAGGGGAGGCGCGCAATGACCACGCAGCTCAGCGCCTCGCCCACCACGTCCACCCCTTCCCAGAAGGACTGTGCGCCGAACAGCACCGAGGCCCCGCCGCTCCGGAAGGAGCGGGTGATCTGGTCGCGTGAAATCCCCTTGGCCTGCATCAGCAGCCGGATGCCCGCCTCGGCCAGCGGCTGCCGCAGCAGGTCGGCGCATTGCTGCATCATCTGGTAGCTCGTGAACAACGCCAGGGAGCGTCCGCGTGTAACCGTGAAGACGTCGAGCATCAGCCCCGCGAGCTGTTCCACGTAGACCGACGATTCCTGCCCGCTGCGCGGTTCGGGCAGAAACGGCGCGGCCAGCGCCTCGCACTGCCTGACGAAGTCGAACGGGCTTGCGGCGAGGCAGGTCGTCAGCCGCCCCGGTTCGATCCGGTCAACCCCGAGGCGACGCGCCACGAAGTCAAAACTGCTCCCCACACGCAGCGTGGCCGAGCAGAAGACCACCGTGCTTTTCTTGCGGTAGATCTGCTCCTCCAGTGCCTGGCCCACGCTCAGCGGCGCGGCCCAGAGCTCGCCCTGCTCGGCGCTCGCGCGGCCGCGCGGCTGGCGCGTCGGACGCGCCCGCCCGATCCAGAACACGTACTCCGGATCGGCGGCGTGAAGCGCGAGCTCGATGTCGCAGGCCATCTGCTTGAGTGTCAGCGCCGCGCCGCCGACGTCGGAGACCTGATCGGCGTAAAGCCCCAGCTCGCCCTCGATCTGCACCCCCAAGGCCGTCGCCAGCCGGTCCAGAAGCGCCGCCGTGCGCCGCAGCGCGCCGGTGAAGCCGGTGGCCGCCTCCACAATCGCGTCATGCCCCTCCGCCGCCGTCCACGCCCGAAACGCCCCGTCGCGTTGAATCTCATGCCCGCGCGGCCCCGCCCCCCCGTCCGTGTCCGTCCGTGCCTGTCCGTGTCCGTCCGTGTCTGTCTCACCGGTCGCGACCGCCGCCACCCTCCGGATGCGGGAGGTCTCCCGCCCCTTCTGCAACGCCTGCGGCAGCGCTTCGAAGAAGTCACCCCCTGCCTGCCGCACCGCGATCAGCGAGGTTTTGGCCTCGCGCGCCAGCCGCCGCAGATCTTGCATCGCCCCGCCCTTGTCCTTGCCGCCCACAACACCCTG
>JBIJDW010000114.1:0-8730 GCA_044343885.1 Kiritimatiellia bacterium | reverse complement strand
GGACGCAAACCTGCGCGTGCTTCGCGGGGGATCGTTCAGCAGTGTGCCCGGCTTTCTTCGTTGCGCATTCCGCTTCAAGAATGTACCCTCGTATGCGTCTGCAGACGTCGGTTTCCGTTTCTGCCTCACGTCCGTGCAGTAGTGGTGAGTCCGTTGCCTCCGGCGCTGCGCGTGTGCCCCCGCCCGCGGGGCCGGCGAGGGAGCGCGGCAACGAAGCGATAGGGAGAGAAGGAGTCCGGTTATGAGTCGAACCCAAGAAGAATTGAAAGGCGTCACTCAATTAGGCAGCGGCGAAACGGTCTATCCCGGCCGTTACGATCCGGGGCTGCTGGAAACCTTTGCCAACAAGCATCCGGATCGAGACTATTGGGTGACCTTCACCTGCCCCGAATTCACCACGCTCTGCCCCATGACCGGCCAGCCCGACTTTGGAACGATCACGATCCAATACGTGCCGGGCGATCGGCTAGTCGAGAGCAAGTCGCTCAAACTCTATCTCTTCGGCTTCCGCAACCACGGCGGGTTCCACGAGGATTGCGTGAACGTGATCTTGAACGATCTTACGGCCGCGATGGCCCCCCCGTACATCGAGGTGACGGGGCGCTTCCGGCCGCGCGGGGGCATCACGATCGATCCGTACTGCAATTACGGCCGCCCGGGGACGAAATACGCCGATCTGGCCGAGTCGCGATTCCGCAATCACAACATGGTGATGTGAAAAGCATTTCTGAATGTGCGAGGAAACAATGGAAAATGTATTTGATCGAAAGAAACACGTCTATCACAATGATGATTTTTCGGAAATGTTAAAAGACGCTGTGCGCTTTTTCCACGGCACACCGGTTTTTGGGATTCCACCGCCTGAATCGTTCTCCGGATCCGGCGTTTATGCGCTGTACTATATCGGATGTAAGGGGCTGTATAGTAAATTTGGAAAAGAGATCAATCGGACTTCATATTCTGTACCGATCTATGTGGGAAAAGCCGTGCCCCCGGGTTGGCGGCAAAGCCGAGCGTCGGGAGACCGCCCTCAGGCAAGAAGTTTATTCAATCGTCTTGTGCAGCATGCACGCGGCTTGAATGAAGTCAGAAATTTAAGATCACATGAGTTTGCCTGCCGGTTTATGATTTTTGAGGGAGACGTCGAAAGCATGATTCCTGCTGTGGAGGCCGCCGTGATCGCCCTTCATACGCCTTTATGGAATAGCGTAATCGATGGTTTCGGTAATCACGATCCTGGAGTGAAAAGGAAAACAGGGCGTCTGTCCGCTTGGGATGCCCTGCATTCTGGGCGTTCATGGGCGAGCCGAATTGAGGGTGAAATACCGAAGTCGGCCGAGTTAAAACGTCGCGTAACCGATTATCTGGTGGGACTACGATGCAGATGATCGAACTTTTTAGCGGATGTGGCGGGTTGGCAAAGGGGATGGAGAACGCAGGGTTCAGGCATCTCGCCTTCATCGAGATCAATCGTTTTGCTTGCGAAACGTTGCGCCGTAATTTTGACCCCGGGATCGTCCATGAAATGGATGTGCGGGATTTCGA
The DNA here is from genome assembly GCA_044343885.1 of Kiritimatiellia bacterium. GTDB lineage: Bacteria > Verrucomicrobiota > Kiritimatiellia > RFP12 > JAAYNR01 > VGWG01. The sequence continues at coordinate 7,185 of JBIJDW010000114.1, read as the reverse complement.
TTTCTCATCCATGGGTGAAGTTGATCTGATCGCAGGCGGGCCGCCTTGTCAGCCTTTTTCACTCGGAGGTTTGGCCAAGGCGCACGACGACCATCGAGACCTGTTCCCACAGGCGATCCGGGCAATTGGTGAATTGGCACCCAAGGGATTTGTTTTTGAGAATGTGAAAGGGTTGCTTCGAAAAAGCTTCGCCGATTATTTTGACTATGTCGTCTTGCGATTGACGTTTCCCGATTTTGCGCTTCGCAAGAACGAATCTTGGCGCGATCATCTGGAACGGTTAAGATCTGTGTCTTATCCTCGATACGCGGGATTGAAATATCGGGTTCAACACAAGCTTGTTAATGCAGCAGATTACGGCGTTCCACAGATTCGCGAGCGCGTTTTCATCATTGGAGTGCGTTCGGATATTAAGGAGGAATGGTCCTGGCCGGCTCCAACGGTGAACAAAAAATCATGGCGGACAATTCAGGATGCCTTGTGCAGGGTGCCCGATCCGCAGACACCACATGGGCTGAAAGATCATGTGTTCGTCGGCGGCGCGCGTGCCTATCCAGGACATACGGGAAGTGAGGTCGACAAGCCGAGCAAGACCCTAAAGGCGGGTGCGCACGGCGTGCCTGGTGGAGAAAACATGATCCGCTTCAAAGACGAGTCACTACGATACATGACTGTGTATGAGGCGAAGCTCATACAATCCTTCCCTGCTTCATATGCCATCAGTGGTACATGGGGCGAGGCCATGAGGCAGATAGGGAATGCGGTCCCGGTCAAGCTTGCCGAAGTGATGGGGCGTAGCATGTTCCGCTTGTTGTCTGCACATGATAGGTCTAAAGACACAGATGAACATCTGAATCCCACACAACCGTATCGAACGGGCACCGACGGCAATCTCCTGCTTTTCGAATCCACAAAGAAATACTCGGTCAAACAAAGGGCGGTGCAGCGTGGATGTGGTTCCAGAAAACGTTGAGGCCTGTCGCCTCAGGCATGAGGATTGCGTGGTGGTTTTTTCCGGCGGGCAGGACAGCACGACCTGCCTGGCGCAGGCGGTGCGTGACTACGGCCGGGGCCGGGTGGCCTGCATCACGTTCAGCTACGGACAGCGGCACGGGCAGGAGGTGGCGGTCGCGCAAAAGATCGCCGCCGATTTCGGCGTGGCCGCGCATCAGCATCGGATCGTAGATCTCGCGTGGTACGGCCAGATCACCTCGAGCGCGCTCCTGGACCCTTCCGCGACCATGGTCCAGAATCCCGCCGCGACCTGTCCCAACACCGTGGTGGACGGCCGCAACATGCTGTTCCTGCTGATCGCCGCGATCTTCGCCAAGGGGCGGGGCGTCCGTACGCTTATCACCGGAGTGTGCCAGGCCGATTGCAGCGGCTATCCCGATTGCCGCGACGTGTTCGTCAAGTCGTGCAACGTGACGCTCAATCTGGCCATGGACGCCGACTTCCGCGTGATCACGCCGCTGATGGATCTGACCAAGGCGCAGACGTGGGCGCTGGCGGATCGGCTGGGCGTGCTGGCGTATGTGGCCGAAAATACGCTGACCTGCTACAATGGCATCGTCGGCCGCGGCTGCGGGACGTGTCCGAGCTGCGTGCTGCGGCAACGCGGGTATGCCGCCTATCTCGCGGACAAGGAGGGACGATGCTGACCGTTCGTAAAGCCTGCCATTTTCACGCCGCCCATGTTCTGTCCAATCACGCGGGGGCCTGCAAGAACCTCCATGGTCACACCTACCGGGTGCTGGCCGAAGTGGCGCAGGCGCAGGGTGACACCGCCGACATGGTCATCGATTTCCACGACCTCCTGGCCGTTCTGCGCGAGGTGATTGTGGCGCACTTCGACCATGCGTTCCTCTATGACGAGGGCGGCGCCGGCGAGCGCGAGATTGCCGCTGTCCTCATCAAACAAGGCATGAAGGCGGTGGGACTTCCCTTTCGCACCACCGCCGAAAATCTGGCCCGCCATTTCTTTCGCGAGCTGGCGGGGCGCATCAACGTGGTGTCGGTCACCGTCTACGAAACGGACGACTCGTGCGCAGAGTACCGCGAGGATCCCGCCCGATGAGCGCCGCGCCGCGCTACCCGGTGGTCGAGATCTTCGAGTCGGTGCAGGGCGAGGGCATCCACACCGGCAAGCCCGTCGTGTTCGTCCGCTTCGGCCGCTGCAATCTGGCGTGCCCGTGGTGCGACACCGACTTCCGGCAGTTCCAGATGCTGGACGCCGAGGCGATTCTGGCTCAGGTCACGGCCTTCACGCCGCGGGCGGTGATCCTGACGGGCGGCGAGCCGTTCATCCAGAATCGCCTGGACCTTCTGCTCACCCGGTTTACGGCTCTCGGCTATTGGATCGGCATCGAAACCAACGGTTTGCGTCGTCCGCCGGCCGCGTGGGTGCGGCAGATTGACCATGTGGCGGTATCGCCCAAAGCGTGTTATGCGGCACGGTACGCCGACGCGCGCATGGTGAGGCGCGCCGACGAGGTGCGCATCGTGGTGGATGGCGATGCAGGCGATTTCTGCCGCGACATGCGCCGCCGGATTCGCGCCGCGCACTACTTTCTCTCGCCCTGTGAACGCGGCGGCGTCTGCAACGTGGAGGCGACCATTCGCCTGCTGGGCGCCCTGAACCGCAGCCGCCGCAGCGGCCACTGGCTGCTGTCGATGCAGACCCACAAGCTGGCGGGGCTGCGGTAGTGCTGGCCGCGATGCTTCCTGGGTTCTGAATTAACGCTCAACGGATTCATGTCAAGACAGCCATCTTGCTCTTGCGGGGACGTCCGCCTTTCAATCCGTTCGCAGCGCTGCTAACGGCTTTGCGGTCGCTCCTGGCAGAACCGCCCCGGCGTCCCAGTTCCGATGCTGCGGCTTTCATCGTCTGCATGCGGAAGGGGAACTCCGCAGGATGGGCAAGAATCTTCGTGTGCAGATCGATGTCGCCCACCTCCCATCGGATGTGTCCGTGTCCGCAGTATTGCACGTTGAAGACCTGACCCGAAGGCAGATCGGCCAGATAGGGGAAGTCGGCAAAGGAGGCGAAATACCCCATGTCCTCGATCACCAGATAGACCCCTTCGGAAGTCACCAGCTTGACCTCAGCTTGTCTTCGTACGTCTGTTCCACTCATGTTCGATCAACTCCCTGTTTGCCTCAACCAGTCGCACGATCTTGCGCAACTCGTGCGGCGCAAAGCCCTCGTTCACGGCAACCCTGACGGTCGGGATCACCCATACTTTCGCCTCCGTCTGCTCTCGGATAACGTGGACATGAATCGGTTCTCCGCCCTCCTCGCTATAGAAGAAGAACCGATAAGGACCTAATCTCAGAATGGTCGGCATGCTTTTCGTCCTCTTGATGGCAGAATAATATCCTATTCGCTTAGGTTTGTCGAGCGTTCATTTTTCGCTGTGCCGGCTGGAGAGAATGACTGGATTGATGGGTTCGGCTGCCTTCTTCTTCTCATACTTACTCCGTTCGGTCTTCATGGTTTCGTACAGTCCATCAAGCCATTGGGCCTGACAAAACCCAGAGGCTCTTGCAACGCCCCTTTCGGAGGGCCCATTCAATCGAAGTGTTTACCTCGGCGGCCGCTGCCGCTATACTGGACCCTATTCACCGCCGTTTCCAAGGGTTTTTTAAAGCGCCTCGGAGTGTAGGCGCGGAGTGATAGGTATGGCTGTTCCGATTCGCATTCATCAGGTGGTTAAACGGTTCGGTTCCGTCCGGGCGTTGGACGGCGTGTCCCTAGAGGTGGAGGCGGGCGAGCTTTTCTTCCTCCTCGGCCCGAGCGGGTGCGGCAAGACGACGCTGCTGCGGTGCCTCGCCGGCTTCTGCATTCCCGAGACGGGATCGGTTGCCATTGGCGGGCGTGACGTGACAAATCTGCCGCCGCATGTGCGCGACACGGGGATGGTGTTCCAGAGTTATGCATTGTGGCCGCACCTGACCCTGTTCGAAAACGTCGCCTTCGGACTGGAGATGCGCAAGATCGATCCGGCGGATGTGCGGCGTCGGACGTTGGACGCCCTAGACCGGGTGCATCTGCTCGATCGTGCGCAGGCCCGCCCCAACCAGCTTTCGGGCGGTCAGCAGCAGCGGGTGGCGCTCGCCCGTGCGCTGGTCGTGGAACCGCAGTGCCTGCTGCTCGACGAGCCACTCTCCAACCTCGACGCGAAACTGCGGCTGGAGATGCGGACGGATATCCGGCGCATCTGCAAGCAGGCCGGACTGACGGCCGTGTATGTGACGCATGACCAGAAGGAGGCGCTTTCCATCGCCGACCGGCTGGCCGTGATGCGCGACGGGCGGATCGAACAGACCGGCACCCCGGCCGAGGTCTACCGGCATCCGGTCAACGCCTTTGTCGCGGGCTTCATCGGCGAGGGGAATTTTCTGAACGGCACCGTGCTGCGCGACGAGGGGACGATCCTGCGCATTCGCACGCCAGCGGGACTGCTGGCCGCCGCAGCGACGGCCGATGCGCCCCGGCCGGGCGCGGCGGTCCGCCTCTGCATCCGGCCCGAGGCGTTTCGCTTCGACCACCCGCCACCCGGTTGTCCCAACAGGCTCAGCGGCCGGCTGCTGCGCACGGTCTATCAGGGCGAGATCGCCCAGCATGAAATGGCCCTGGCGACCGATGCCGGCGCGTGGGAGGTCCGGGCGTTCGAGCTGAATCCGCGTCTGCCTGTCGCGGCGGACGACACGGCCGTCTGGGTCGATCCCGAACAGGTGATCGTGCTGCCCGGGGCGGCTGCCGGAGAGGAGGCGCCGCGCGCATGAAGAACCTGTTGGTTGTTTTGGCGGCGGTGATCGTCGTGGCGCTGCCATTCATCTTCAGCCGTCAGTCCGAACGCTCGGAGTGGCGGCCCGGCCACCCGGTGCTGGTGGTGATCTCGCCGCACAACGAGGCGATCCGGCAGGAGTTTGGCGCGGGCTTCAGCGCGTGGCATCAGGCGCATTACGGCGTCCCGGTCAAGGTGGACTGGCGGGTGATCGGCGGGACGACCGAGATCATGCGCTATCTGGTCTCGCAATACGCCGGCAGCGCGCAGGCCAGTAGCGGGATCGACGTTTTTTTCGGCGGCGGGACATTCGATCACGGCCGCGCGGCGGCGCAAGGGATCACCGTGCCGTTGTGGAAGTCGGGCGGTCCCGACGCCGATGCGGGCGAAGCGGCGGTCCTCTACGCGCTGCTCAAGGACATTCCGCAAGAAGCGGGAGGTGAGACGTGGTGGACCGATGTCTATCTGGGCACCGTGCTGAGCACGTTTGGCATCTGCTACAATCCGGACCGGTTGCGTGATCTGGGCGTCGCATCGCCGCCCCAGGTATGGCGCGATCTCGCCGACCCCCGCTATTTCGGCCAGATCGGTGTGACCGACCCGACCAAGAGCGGCAGCGTGGCCAAGGCGTTTGAGATGATCATTCAGGAGCAATGCAGCCAAGCGGTGGCGGCGGCCGGGTTTAATGCGGAGAAGGTGCGTGCGTTCGAGCGGCAGATCGCGGCGGCAGGCCTTCCACCGGGGGTGATGCCCGAGGGGGTGCCAGCGGCCTATCAGATGGCGGTGGCGCACGGCTGGATCCGTGGCGTGAACCTCGTGCGGCTGATCGGCGCGAATGCCCGTTACTTCACCGATGGCGCGGGCAAGGTGCCGATCGACGTGGGCGATGGCATCGCCGCGGCGGGGATTGCGATCGACTTCTACGGGCGTTTCCAGGCCGAGTCGGCCAAAGCCCCCGACGGCACGGCGCGGCTGGTCTATGTGACGCCGCGCGGCGGATCGAGCGTCAGCGCCGACCCGATCAGCATCCTGCGCGGAGCGCCGCATCCCGATCTGGCGCTCCGGTTCCTGATTTACGCGATGAGCCCCGACGGTCAGAAGCTGTGGAACTACCGCCCCGGCACGCCGGGCGGGCCCCGGCGGTTTGCATTGTGCCGGCTGCCGATCGGACGGACGTTCTATCCGTCAAGCGACCCTGCGGGGCAGGCCGCCTGCGAGACGCACCGGGCGTACACCACCGACAATCTGACCGATCCCGACGTCGACGCCTATGCGCTGGCTGCGCGATTTGCCTACCAGCCGCGCTGGACGGGCCGGCATTTCGGCATGCAGCGCGATCTGGTCCGGGCGATGTGTCTGGATTCCGGCGATGAATTGCGGGCGGCGTGGCGCGCGATTGGCGATGCGGGCGGCCCGGAGGCCGCGCCGGAGGCGATGGCCCTGCTCCTGCGGCTGCCCGACACGCCTGAACCACTCACCTGGGCGTCTGCCATCGGCACTACCGGCAAGCTCCGTCGCGAGGAGGTGCTGCGGCTGTGGACGGCGTTCTTCCGCCAGAGCTACCGCGAGGCCGAAACCCGCGCGCAGCAGCGATGACCCTGAATCCTGCGCCCGCAAAAACTTTGTTTTGCTGGCGCCTCCCAAAAATGGTGGAGGCGGGGGGAGTTGAACCCACGCGGGCATTTTTTTCGCGTTAAGTGCGGGATGAAATATGCGGAAATGCTGGGGTTTTAATGTGTCTGGCACGGTCGGGTTAAGCTGATTAATGGGGTTTAGCCATAGATCAGCCATAGGCTTTTTAGTCACGAATGGGCCGGTTTTCAGGGTGTCGCAGACAGGGGGCTCGAAACCCCCGTTTTGTTCGGCACCCCGTTGGATCGCGTGAAGCGATCTTCATTTTTTCGATCCGCTGCCGGAGGCGGGCGGTGCGTTGATCTGCCTCTCTGAGGCCAGTACCGCATCGGTTAAAACCTTTGCGATGTAGTTCGATCGGCTGCGCTGAACGGCTTTCGCCGCTGCGTCAACTTGATCACGAAGGTTCCTCTTGAGCGATACCGTGATGGTGATCGCGTCCGGCGCACGTAGGCGTTTTTCTGTTTTCATGCGATCATTTTAACATATTTAATGCGCGTGTGTCATTGCTTATAATTTAAAATATTTTTAGTTGTTTTCTGATAAGACTATTTGTTAATTTCCAACATATGAATGGGTTAACTGTTTGTTTGAATGATGCTGTGACACGCGTCAAGATAACTAAACTTCCCAAGTCTGTGCTTGAGAAGTTAGATCGTCTGGCGCGTGAGGAGGGGTGCTCGCGCTCTTCCCTAATTCGGAATCTGTTAATTCAAAAGCTGGAGGAACAAGATGACGGTGGTGTTACAGGTTGAACCGACAT
>JBIJDW010000113.1:0-8740 GCA_044343885.1 Kiritimatiellia bacterium | reverse complement strand
CACCCGTCACCTCCATGGTTGACGAAAAGAGCAGCATCGTGTTCTTGGCGTTCAATTCCCACATCTTTTGCGCGTAAGGATACAGATCGGAGGGAATCACGCCGCTCTTCCAGACAAACGCCCAGAATAAGAGGCTGAGGCCGAACGACAGCGGCAGGGTGAAGGCCGTTAGCTTCGCATAGGAAAAGAAGTTGGTGCCCGTCAGCTCGTTGACGCGGAATCCAACCGTCTGGCCGGCAAACTGATCCACAGGGATCGGCGCCATCCAGATATCGATGCCCTTGTATCCCGACAGAATGATCGCCGCCTCCTTGATCATCGGGATGGATGTTTGCTGACCGCAGATGCCGATCAGGCGAGCGTCGATATAAGACATGATCGGCGTATACACCAACGTGAATAGAAACAGAAAGTAGAGCGGGAACTTAGGAACCAGCAGGTGCGCGACGCCCACGACGCACAACGATGCCACCACATACAGAACGATGGCGATCCAGGGCGCGAAGTCTCCTCGTCCGGGCGGGGTCTGCCACAGGCTGACGCGTTCCTGATTGCGCATCCCCGCATCGCGTTGATCGGCCTTGTTTTTGCGGAGGGTGCGCATCACATCGCGCCCCGTCTGATAAAACGAGATGAGCGCGATGCTCAGCGTGACCCCCAAACTGAAACTCCACCAGAAATCGATCGAATTGCCGAACGTGGTGGTAACGGTATCCATGCCCGGTTGCCAGCGGGTGAGAACCCCCATTTTGTGCAAGATGGGGTTCATGATGAGCGTCAGCAGAATGCCGCAGGCCGAACCGATCATGGCCCAGAACGGCACAATCATGCCGCCCAGCAAGATGCCCAGATCAATCACGATCCCGAACGGCGTCGCCGGCAGCACACCCTCCATCAGACGGGTCATGTCGTACCACGGCAGCGGAATAATCAAGACGGGCTTGGTCAGAATGGCCCCGGTGATCAACGGTACACCGACCTGAATAATGCCGAAGCCCAATCCCAGAATAGCCCCGAGCGAGAACACCCGCCATTTCCACGTCGTGTGTTTTTCCCCCGCCTCGGAGAGCGCCATGGTGCCGCTGGCCGACACGGACGCGAAGGGGAACGGAAGCCGTTCGACATCGGACGTGACACGGAAGAAAAAATAGCCGAGGGTGTAGCTGCGAATGGTCCCGACAACCGAAAGGAAGACGATGAGCATGATCGGGATAAACCAGTCGGAATGGAACAGGTTCCTGCCGAGTATCGCCTCGCTCATGGGCTGGGGCGCGTACCAACTGGGGAATTTGCCGATGAGACCCATATCGCGAGCGGCATCGGAACGGATCAGGAATTGGCGCCAGATCAGATCACCGATCGGCCCGCCGCCAGCCATCGTTCCAGCAACCGCCAAGAGCACGCACAGCTCCTGTTTGCTCAGGGTTTTCATCGCCCGGCGGGTCACTTCCGAAAAAATGATCAGCGTAACCCAAGATGCCGAAATGCCGCCGCCCGTCATCAGACTGAGGTAAATCGATCCGGGCATCATCAGCAGGCCGCAGAAGAACGCGCCCACGACCGTCACCCAGGTAAACCCGTTTTTAAACTCGGTCGGTTCGTCAATGATCGAGCGGTACATTTCCAGCTCGGCATCGCCGCTCTTCCGCTTGTGATCATCCGCCATGGGTCTCTCCCTCCACTCGTGCGTTCTGAATCAAGGTCTTCGATTCCGCGTACAGTTCGCTTCGCTCGCGCTCGGTGGCCGCCCGCCAATTCAGAAATTGCTTGCGCAGCAGCCCCATGAACGGCTTGATCGTCCGCTCCCACGAGGCCGTGGTACCGCTGAGACGGAGCATTCGGACGCGGGCGATAAACTCCCCGGTTTCCGTATCGGTCGGCAGCAGGATCTCGACCCGTTGCGAGACACCCAGGTCATACGGTTTCAGCCAGACCGTCGTCACGACCGCCGGCAGCGCGCCCACATGAGCTGCCTCGCCCGGACATTCGCGCAGAATGACCTCCGGTGACGCGGCAAAGAACTGTCCGCCCCCCCCCTCGCCATGCGCATCCATCCAGCGGTGCATGTAGCTGAGAACCGCGACGCGGTCATACGGCGTGAAGGTGAACGGCAGGTCGAATTCAATGGCGTCGTTCATGACCGGTGGCATCTTCCACTCGCGGTTCTCGGAGGGCGCGGCCAGTTTCGCGGCGCTGCGGGCCGGAATGATCGTTGATAGCAGGACCGACAGAACAATCGCCAGCGAGGCATAAATCGTCTCAATCGAGCTGTAATTCATGTTCATTCCCCGCGTCAAATTCAGCGCGGTCAGCACGCGTCCGACTCCCTGGCTGAGCAGGTAGCCCATCATGGCACCGACCACCGCATACACGGCGGCCTCCGCCATGAACATGAAAAAGACATGATTCGGAGCGATGCCCACGGCGTTATAGACGTAAATCTCGCCGCGCCGTTCGTAGACCGATCCTCGCATCGTGCTGAAGACCGTGAGCGCGGCAATAATGATGGGAATCAGAATCTGCAGCACGCCTTCAAACGTCTTGGCGCGGATCCGTGAGCCGAAGTAGGCAATTCCTTCAATACCGTAATACGCCGGCTCCCCCACCCGCTCCAGATATTCCAGAACCAACCGCCTTTGGTCGCTGAAATCAACCGGCTTCAAGGAACCGGTCAACTGCGGCATCGTGTACGCCGTTTTGGGGAAGACAATCTGACACGAGATGATCTTGGTCTGTTCGCCATCTTTCGGCATCGGATGCCGGTCGACGAGTATGACATCGCTGCCGGTCAGCCGTTTTACGTCATCGGGAAGGATCGCCGCGCCCGATTGATCCGTTCCCAGTGCCTGGATCGCGTTCAGATCATAGGGCAGCAAGCTTTTGCCGTCCATCCCCACGTATTCGCTCAAGGACAGTGCGTCGATGATCCCGGTCACGCGGAAAGCCTCGCCGCGAATCTGTACGACGACATTGGTCCCGACAAGGTCTTGGTCGCTGATATCGAGCGTCCGCGCCACGCTGTCAGGAAGGATCACGGCGGGCATGGCGCTATAGCCGGCGGCCAGTGCCGCTTTGCGCTCGTCCTGGGTTTGAGGCGGCTTGGAGAACCAACGGCTGTTCGGGGTCAGCAACTTGTCGATCCCCGAGAACATCGGCTCGCTCCACTCCATCTGCACGGAACCGCTGACTTTCGTTCGCTTCTTGATGATCCGCTCACCGAGCGAGTAGGCGCGATCAATCTCGATCTCCGGGTTCTGCAAGGCGCTGGCATTCAACGGCGGCGTCAGCCAAGAATGCACCGTCACCGGATAACGACGCGCATAGAGATCTCGGATGCTGCCGATTTCAGCACTGGACAGCGGGAGCAATCCGCGTTTCTGAATCTGCAGGCCATTCCAATTCGTCCGCCCCGTAACGTTTTCGATGTTCACCAGATCAGACGAGACAGACGTGAAGCAGATCATGACGAAGGTGATCAGAATCAGCGTGATGCACGTCAGGGTGGTCCGCACCTTGCGCCGGCGCATGTTGTTCAGACCGAGCATGAAGGCCGTGCCGATCACGCCGCTGCGGTTGACATCGGCCCCCTCAACTCGGCCTTCCTTGCTCCTCAATTCCTTGATGTTCTGCTTGAACTTGCCGCCCACCATCAGTGTCACGATCACCGTCAGCAGGAACATCACGAAGCCGATGAGGATCATCATGGATGATCGAACCATCTGGAAAGCGGGGTGCATCATGCGCAGAAGGCCGAAGACGACCAGAAAGACGACGCCCATCGCGACCAACTGCTTGCGGATATCGGTGAAGCCAAAGACCAGTTTTTCAAAGAAGAACACAAAGGGGACGAGCAGACCGAGGTACCACAGGATACCTAAGACCGCCTGGGAAATCCGGGAGCCGATGACCGGATGGTTGTTGATCGCGTAAGACAGGCTGCGCCCGGCGTTCAAAATCGCGTCGAGGTTCAGGAATGCCGCGCGATTCTCGCGGGCTTGGTCGAGCCACCCCCGGCCCCGCTCATGGAAATCAAGCATCCGCTCGTCGGCCATCCGGTACTGCTTCTGCAGTTTCAAGCGACGTCCGTGCGTGAACAACATGGACTCCGCCGCGTCGAAGTGGATGAAGGTCACGTTCGGCGTGTCTGCCGCCAAATAGCCACGGCCCTGAATATCCGACTCGACGCGGCTCCGCTTTTCGGGATCGAGGTCGACGTTAAGCATGAAGGCGCGGTACGTTTGCACCTGCGGGTTGTCCGGTGCGCCATCCAGCAATCCCACGTAGAACCGGAAATCGGGCGGCAGAAAAATGCCAGCCCCGTCCATCCGCATATTCGGCGGCGCAGAAATCCCCGAGGCGGACAAGAAGCTGACACCGGCAAAAGACCGCATCGTCCGGGGATTGGAACGATCAGGAAACGCAACATGGCTACAACGGAACAGGGCGATATTGCTCCGTTTACCGCCGTTCAACGAGGCCGCCGACACACCCGTAATCTGTTCGGTCTGGAAGATCCCCCCGGCCGCCCCTCCCACATCTTTGAAATAAAGGATGCGCCCCGCGTCGTCATACCGGGCGGCATCTGCTCGCTGCACCGCGCTGATCGTCGCCTCCCGATAATAAAACCCGTAAGGATTGACCCACAGTGGCGGATAACAGTCAACCCCAGCCGACAGCGATGCCGACGCCCCGGCCGTCAGCCGGACAAAGGTGTTGAATGCCATCGGATGCGAAGGCACCATCTGACCGGTTCCCGCCGTGCCGAAGGCATACCCATTCAATTCCGAAATGCGCCCCTTGCGGTCCAACGGCACCTTCTGAAACTCAAACCGACCGCACGCCGTATCGAACAGGACGGGGGCGATCACCTGCAACTGACTCACGGGAATCACCGTCGACAACCCCCCGATTTCGTTCTCGGGAGACCCCATCTTTGCAGGAACAAAGCCGTAGTTGTCGATGGAGAAGGCCAACTGGCCGAACAACGTCCACACCATCGACGCGCGCACCGGCCCGCCAACCGCACGATTGGGATACGCGCGACTGCCGCCGGCGTCCGCCTTGCCCCAGTAGACGACTTTCCAAAGCGGCTGGTCAGCCTCGCGCGGAACGCCATCCTGGAGCGCATTGGCCAGCAGTGTGCCGACCGGCTCGACCATCGGACCGGCATTGGCCAGACCCGTCAGCACCGAGATATCCTTCCCGCCGACCGAGCCGCCCGAATTGAGCAGCAGGCTGATCGTGAGCGTCTTGTCATACCGGCCGAACACCTTCCTCACCGCATCGCAATCAGCCGCCTCCTGCAGCGCCTGCCGGTGATAAGCCGCCACCTTTCCCAAATAGGCGGTGAGCCGGGCGCGCATCCCCCATTCCGCAAACTCGCTTCGGCTGGCGAGCTGGGGCAGCAACAAGGCGACAAAACTGCCCGCGCGGTCAGCCAGGAGTTGATCATCCCGCATCACTCGCAGCAGCGGGTGCTGGTTGGCATCGTCACGGAGTTCCGCAGGCGTGGCGGTCTCGGGGTTGATCCCATCCCGATAGATCGGACTCTCAGCCCGCACATAAGCCAGGCGTGACAGCAACGCGCGATTCTTCATCTCCAGCGTGATTTCGCCGACCACCGTTGAAACACCCCGGCTCAGCCAGGTGCGCATCGGCGCCGCTTCCGCGCGCCACCACTGCGCCAGTCCGGAACCGTTCCAAAGGGCGTCATCACCCAGCGCTTTCAACGCCCGATCGGCCCACGCGAGTTGTTCAACGTTCTCCTTCCGCCTGGCTTCAAAGCGCGCGCGCCGCCGGTCGTCGCCATACGTCTCGCCCACCGCACTCATCAACTGGCAGGCGCCCGCCATGGCCTGACCATGCCCGGCGGTCGCCACAAAAACAACATCGCGCGCCATCTTACCCGCATACGGGGCAAATGCTTCCACCAGTTGCAAGAATGAAGCCAGCGCGATCGCCTCTTCTCCGCCGGGCGCCAACTCGGGAACGACCGAGTTCGAATCGTAATAGGCGGTCAACACCAGCGCATCGGGATTCGACCCGTCGCCCTTCAACACACCGATGATGTTCCGGGCCTGCTTTTGCTCGAAGCGGGTTTTGCAGCGGATCATGACGTCCTTGCCGGCATGATCCCGTATCGCGCCGGTGGCGTAAAACCGGGGGAATGTTTGTTCCTCGCCGCTCAACATCGCATCCCAGTTACCCCGCACGTCAGGACTGCTGCGAAGTTTCATCGAGGTTTCATCCTCGTAAACGATCACGGCGGGCACGCCGATGCTCGGCAGACTGTACCATCCCCCGCCCGTCCCCAAGGTGGTCATCAGGATCGACCGTTTCGGATCGCAGCCATCCAACAGGGAAAGCGAGAGCGATTCCACCGCTACCAAGCGCGCCTGGATCCCCTCATCGGGAAGGGCCGTGGGCAACAGACCCGATGGCGCGAACGGATAGAGCGTCACGCCTTCCAGTGGCCGGCCCTCCGAATCGACAATCTCGCACAGCTCGGTCACCGGAACCGAAACAGAAAACGCCTGCTTCACGGTTTCAAGGCCGGCACGCCGGAACGTCTCGGTAATCAGCTCCTCCGTGCGGTAAAAACCGGCGCTGCCGGTCAGGCGCGTGTTGACCCGCGGATCCGCGCCCCGCGTGGCCGCCATGATCGCCGACAGCGTGTCCTGAAAACGGTTCGTCGTCAACGAGGCGAGCAGCGGCGCCGCGTCACGCTTCCCGGCAAAGACAGCCTTCGGCTTGCGGAAGGATGGCTCTGCGACACGGACAAAAAGGGCCAGCAATGCGACCCCGATGACCGCGAAGATCGCGCCCACAATGATTTGATCCACCCACTTCGATGGCTTTAACTGGCTCATGGTAACCCGCTGTAAATGTTGGTGACGCCATTGGCCCTCAAGATCAACCCGATGGCGTCGAACAGGATCATTGAGAACACGCACGCGAGAAACATGCCGACGCAAAACGGAACGAGCGCATGGCGGATCGCGCGTGCCCCGCCAATCTTCAGGACAATCCCGCGGATGGCCCAGGCCAACAGCGCCGGCAGCCAGAATGCGCCGTGGATCGGGGCGGGGCTCGCGCCGCCCATCATGTGGCTGCCAGCCAGCACGTAGCCGAGCGGATGAATCGGAAACCACATGAACAGGCTCCGCAACACCGCCAGAACGACCGTGACAACCGCCCCAACCGCAAGCCCCTTGGCATCCGGGTTCGACAGCACGTTCATGCAGGCGGTCTCCGGCTTGAACAACGAGCCGGTCGTCATCGCCCGATCAGCCGCCAGCTCCGCGCCCCGGTAGCCTCCGAAGTACCAGTCCAGCTTGTAGGGCCAACTGACCTCCATCGAATCGACGCCCATCCCGTACGCCCAGCATAACACCGAGAAGCCGCCGATCAGAACGCCGCCCAGCACCCCGATCCACAGGCCGGTGTTGATCTGCCGCGCGGAAACCCGGAAGTGCTTTCCCAGTTCAACCATCTCGATATGGATCGGCGCGATCAACAGGAAACACGCCGTCGTCATGAACCCCGACGCAATGGTCGCCACCAGCATGCCCGTTGTTCCGAACATGGCAAACCCGCCGACGGCCGCCACAAACTGCATTCCGAAATAGGGCGTCAGGTAAGCGGCAGGCGTGCCGCATTCCGCCCGGATCTTGCTCGTCGCAAAACCGAGCACCATCATGTAGCCGAAGAAGAGCAGACTCGCCTTGACGCCCATCCCGGTCCACGACCCCCACCCCGCCAGAAGTATGAACGACAGCGCCACCAACGCAAGCGACATCCGGTGTTCGCGCGCCTCGGCCGCCCGCGTGCCCGCCTTTGCCACCGACGAAAACGCCAGTTTCACCGCCTCCAAGAGATGCCGCCGCCCCACATACACCGCCAGCAAGGCAAACGCGATGAACGCGCCCATGTTCTGCTCGAAACGCCACGGGTAGCGTGGGAACTGGTTCATATTGAACGCCGGCCCGGCAAAGTTCCAGATCTGAAACAGGAAGTAACAGGCCCACAGCGAGAAGAGGACGTCGGTCTGGATCAGCAACGCGATCGAAAGGATCGTCAGGCACAGCAGCGGCACGGTGACGTCCTTGAGAAAGGCCTTGGCCAATGGGTTCTCGACAAGCGGTGCCATGGGGGTAATCGGCCAGCTCAGATCGGGAGCCGCCGGATTGTAATAGTTGAGGCCCCGCAGAATCCCGAAGATGAGCGCCACGCCAAACCCGATCCACATCACCCGGTTGCGCAACAAAGCCCAACCGCCCCCCTCCGTCTCCGAAAAGAGTTGCTTTGGCACCACCGTCAGCGGAAAGGAGAACCGCTCGTTCTCAACCCACTGCCGCCGCATCAGCATGTTCAAACCCATGAATCCGGCAAACAACGCCGCGATGAGGATCGACCACGCCAGACCGGGCAATATCCATTGTCCGAGGGGGATGAACCCCGTGACCAGATAGCGCAGCCCGGCAAGGCTGAGCAACGAATCGGGACGCACCACCGTGTTTTCACGCTCGTCCCCGGCCAGCGCCGCCCATTCACTGGCCCGCACCACTCGCCGGCCAGAATAGATGCTCTCCACCGCCTCCACGTTGATGCATTCCACATCGTAAACCGCCAGCCGACCGGGACCAGTCAACCGGATCATCAGATGCAGCCGTTCCTGTAGATCCGCCGGCACCGTGTACGGCGTCACGCCGATCCGCTCGAACCGGCCAGGTTGCGCCAG
>JBIJDW010000112.1:0-8786 GCA_044343885.1 Kiritimatiellia bacterium | reverse complement strand
CCGATCCAGACGACCGCACACGCCAGCAGCGCGGCCGGCACGCCATCATAAAGTCTGTTTTTTAACGAGCCCATGCTGGGTCTTCTCCCAATAAAACGGATTGCTGAAAAATTGGAACATCGCCCGCCATCCGCTGTAACTCATCAGCATCCAGTACAGCGGCGTCAGCAGGTTCCACAGCAAGAGCGAGTCGTAGCGCCGCTTGTAGCAGCCGAGCAGGTTGACATAGACAAAGGCGAAGTTGCCCACGAACAGGCAGAACGTCCCCGCCGCAAAGACCGGCCCGGGAAACAGCGCCGCGACCCCGACCGGCTGCACGGCGAACCACACGATCGCCAGTGTCCAGAAGACCGGGTTGATCAGCGCCGAGAAGATGACGCCGCCGACCAGAAGCTGGAAGTGGAAAAAGTTGCGCCAGCCGATGTCGCGCGCCAGTCCGAACGGGCGGCGCATGTGAACGAACCAGGTCTGGATGTACCCTTTCTGCCAGCGGGTGCGTTGCCGGATCCAGAAGCGGAGGCTGGAGCAGGCCTCCTCCCAGGTCGTCGTCTGCAACATGCAGGTGGTGTAGCCAGCGCGGCAGAGGCGCACACCCAGATCGCAATCTTCGGTCACGTTGTAGGCGTCCCAACCCAGCAAGTCGCGCAGCACCTGCGTGACAAAATGATTCGACGTGCCGCCGAGCGGAATCACCGTTCGCAGCGCCGCCAGCCCCGGCAGTTGCATGTCGAACCAGGCGGAATATTCGGCGGCGAACCAGCGGGTGAGAAGATTCTGACGCGGATTGTAGTAATTGAGCCGCGACTGCACGCACGCCGTCCGGTCGGGTGCCTGCTCAAAGGCCAGGACCGCTTTCTTGAGCTGGTCGGTCTCGGGCTTATCCTCGGCGTCGTAGATCACCAGATAGCGGCCGCGCGCCTGCTGGAGGCCGACGTTGCAGGCCTTGGGCTTGGTGCGGGGATGCGAGGCTGGAATCAAGGTGACGCGAAAACCGGGCGGCAGGGTCATCGCCTGGGCGGCGGAGACGGTAAGCGCGTCGTCTGCCTCGAGCAGAAGCTGGACATCCTTGCGGTCGGCGGGGTAATCGAGCGCCTGTAGACCGGCGACCATTTGCGGAAGCGTCTCGGGCTCCTTGTACATCGGCACCAGGATCGAATAGAGCGGCCAGTCGCGCGGCTCGGATGCGGCGATATCGGCCGCCGAAAAAGCGAGCGACGCGCCGGGCTTGATGGACGCCCGGATCAGAACCAGTTTATAGAGGGTGACGGTCAGATAAAAGGCGGTGCAGAAAAAGACGAGCGCCCGTCCCATCGCCAGCGGGGCGACACACAGGCCCGCCACCAAAGCCACAGCCAGCACAATCAGCGCCAGCCACTGCGAGCGGGTCACGGGCTCGGCGGCGCTCCACTCGGGATGAAGCCGCGCCAGGGCCAGCGGCTCGCGGGCCAGATCGGGAGGTAGGTTGTCGGGGTCAGTCATGGTTTCGATAATAGCGATTTTTTCGATAATGTCGATATTATCGATTCGTTGAATAAAGAACCCGGCGGAACACTTCCGCCGCCTTATGAATCCCGCGCGGCGTGAGTACGCCGCCGGCGATCAACGGCGAATCGCCCGCGTCGAGCGAAAACGGCGTGTAGAGATCGGCGACGATCAGCCCGTAGGCGTCGGCCACCCGGTAGACGACTTCGGCCGTGAGGCGGCCTGAGCGGGCATGAACGCAGGGCACCGGACCCGGCTCGCAGCCGCAGCCGGGCAACACGTCGAACGCAGGCGGCGCGACCAGGATCAGGTGTGTCTTGCCCGCCTCGGTCAGGGCGCCGGCGAAGGCGGCCAGCCTCCGCTCAAAGCTTTCAGGCGTTTCGCCATCGCGGGCGCCGGAGAGATCGGGTGCCAGCAACACGACGTCCTTCGGAAGCAGCCCCCCCAGAGAGGCGAGAGGCGCGAGCCATGCCCCGCCGCGCGGATCACCCGCATCTTTCAGCGCCTGCAGGCCGAGCCGTTGATAGGCCACGGAGACACCGTCGGGGCCGTTGGCCACGGCGTGGTCCAGGTCTTCGGCCGCCGCTGGATCGGCCACACCGGCGGCCGCCACAAAGCCATCGAGAAAGAGCAGCCGCTGTCCGCGCCGCAAGCCCGTGAAGCGAGCGTCCTCGCCCTTCGAGGCGCGCCGGGCGATCAGGGTCACGCCCGATCCCCCGCGCAAGAGCGAGATACCATCCACACCATCGGGAAGACTTTCAAACGGTGGGGCGTCAAACACCCAACGGCCGCTGTTGACCACCACTCCCGCGTGCAGCACCTGCCAGCGGATTTCGCGAAAGGTGTCCGCTTCGCCCGTCGGCAACACAACCCGGCCCCACGAGCGCGTGAGGGTGAGGGGCGTCTCGCTGACGACCGGGGCGCCGTCTCGGCCGGCCACCGCTGTGCGGAGGGTGAACGCCGTGGCGTCCGGCGAGGTCGCCCGCACCTGGATTTCGGGGTTCACCGGGTCATTGCCGTAGCACACCGCCGGCGCTCCGATCAACGCCGATGAGAGGCGGTATTCGACGGCCGGGACCGTTTCGGCTGGGATCGTGACGGTCGCCGACCCATTTGTTCCATCAGCGGCGCGGGATAGCATCAACCCCACCACGAAATTCGTCCCGTTGGTCGCAACCCGGATCGTTTCAACACGCCGTCCGTTCCCAACCGGGGTGCCGTCGATCTGCCAGGCGTACGCCAGCTTGCCGCCCGACCAGCAGACGCTATCGTCCTCGAGCGTCACGGGGCAGAACAGAGCCGGGATTCCTTGAAAACGGTAGGGCAATCCCCGCCGCACACGGGCGAAGACGTGCAGGTCTCCATCCCGGCGCTCCACTCGCCCCTCCGTGCGATCACCGCCGGTCACGAGCGTCGGCAGGGCGGCGTTGGTATCCACCGGGCGCCACCGCACGCCGAGGCTGTAGTCGGTGCG
Source organism: Kiritimatiellia bacterium (assembly GCA_044343885.1). Lineage (GTDB taxonomy): Bacteria > Verrucomicrobiota > Kiritimatiellia > RFP12 > JAAYNR01 > VGWG01. The sequence continues at coordinate 5,830 of JBIJDW010000112.1, read as the reverse complement.
CACGGCGGTGTCGACCATCAGACGGTGCAGGCCGGCGGCGAGGGTGATCGGCCGACCCTCCTGAGTGGTTGGCCGGCCGCGGCTGTACCCCTGCCCCACGACCTCCTCGCCGTCAATCTGCAGCCAGGCGGCGTTTTCGCCGGACAGGGCGAAGACATACTGACCCTCCCGTGGCACCGCCAGCCACGACGTGAGCCGAAGCAACGACAGAGGTCGATCCCAACCGGCACCCTTGGCAAACTTGCCGAGACCCGCCGCAACGACGTCGAAACTGGGAAAGACGAAAAACGTCGATTGCTGACTCGCCCGGACCGCCAGCAGCTTGAGATCATCCAGCGTCGCGGGCGGGTCCTGGCCGACCGTGTGGCGGGCAGAGACGCGAATCGGCGCGGGATTCGTAACGCCCTCCGGATCCGGATCGACGCGCCGCGCGCCCGCAATGCCGTAAACCGCAACCACCGCTTTCTCGGGAAGATCCTGGCAGTCGACCAACACCTGAATCTGACGGTCATCGGCCGCGACGACCCGTACCGGCCTCGCCACGTCGGCCGCCTCCGCCTTCACCGCAGCCACCGGGCGTCCGCCCGCGTCGGCCGGCAGGACGCACAGGACAAACGCATCCTGCGCCCCCCGCGTGAACACCGTCCGGATCGCCGACTCCTCCACACGCCAGGCAGGAACCGGAGCGGCCGCCCAAGCGGGCAAGGCCCAAGGAATCGATAATGTCGATAATGTCGCTATTATCGCCACTTTCGACAGCAAACAGACGCTCCGACCGGTGCGGTCTCCAGTATGCACTCCCGCGTGCGCACGCCAGACAAACCGGCTGCCGAAGACGCGCCGCACAACGCTCCACATCCGCGCCCCTCGGCTGCTATGCATCCGCACAACCATTAAAAAGACTCCAAAATCCATTGCCCGAGACGGGCATCATAAATCCGTTTCATTTGGCACATATCCTGCGTCAACTCCGTGTGTGAGTTTCAAACCATCCATAGGGCAGGGCGAAGAGAGTAACAAAGTCTGCGCCACTTTACAATGTCAACATCCGCAATATCCGTGCCAGAGCGCGGTCGGCGAAGGTGAATCTGATTGCCGCCACGGTGGTGCACGGATGCAGCCTAGACGATCCGTGCCCCGTTCAGGATTCACGCTGCTGGAGATGTTGGCGGTGATGTTCATCATCGCCATTCTATCGACCATGGTGACCAGCGTAGTGAGTGCGGGTCGGCGTCAAGCTCGCCAGACCGACTGCAAGTCGAACCTGCGTCAGATGGGTGTCGCCATTCTGGTCTACCGCGGCGAACACAACGGCGCCAATCCGCCCTGGCTCTCCAACCTCTATCCCGATTATCTGGATGACAAGCGGGTGTTTATCTGCAGAAGCGACAAGGGAAAGGGCGTGGGCGTGATCAGGCCGGCCGATCTGCCCGAAAAGGCCGATCCCGGCAAATTTGCCGAGGTCGTTGATAACACCTCCCGAGCCTTCGACGTCCACGGGACGCGGGCGTCGGTGGGGCAAAACACCAACGTGCTCGCCAACAGTTATTTTTATGAGTTTTCCGATGCCGTTTGTTCCTGGGACAAGAGCCCGCAACGCAAATGGTGGGAGACCAAGGAGGAGCAACTCCGCTTCGGCGATAACGCGAACGGGGGTGGGGTGGCTCCGGCCATTCCGGCCCCTTACAGCCAGTCAAAACTCCCTATTGTTCGCTGCTATCACCATCATCGGGAAGCACGCATGAACGCCCATGAGCGGGACTCATTGACTGGCAAGAAATTGCCAGAAATTGAATTATCTGGCATCGCCATCAACGTCGCCTACGCCGGCAACGTTTATGTGGGTCCGCTCTGGTGGGAGGGAATGCTCGAACCCGGCGAGTAGTAATCCTTTACCATTCACCATTCTCAAGGTACACTGTCACATCCTGAAAACAGCGATTGCCCACACGTTCAGAAATCGAGAACACCGTGCAGAAGCGATTAACCGATAACCCGCCACCGCCTATGAAAACACTCCTCCTGCGACTCTCCTCCCGTTTTTCAATCCCGCCAGCGGCGATGGCCGCCGTCCTGTTGCTGGCGCTTGCCGGCTGCACGACGCCCGATCCGGCCGTGTCTGCGGCACCGACAGTCGATCGTCCTGCGCGTGCGGTGCGTGATGCCGACGAGCTGTTTCAGCGCGGACGCGCGACCGAGGCGATCTTGGCGTGCATCGAGATCGCCCGCAAGGATCCCCTCGCGCCGGGTCTCGCTGAACTCCAGAGCCGCATCCTGAATCGCCTCAACGAGCAGCGCCGCGCGTCGATCACCGCGCGCGCGGCAGCCTCGCACGAATCCATGGCCCAGGACGCCCGACGCCAGGGCCTCGTTCCCGACACCTACGGCGTCTCGCGTCACCTCATCGGCGACATCTCCTCGCACAACTCGCCCCGAACCAAGATGCAGCAGGCCCTCACCAATGAGATCTCCATGCATCTGGAGGACGCCGACCTGGCTGGCATCATCACCGAGCTCGGCGACTCGGGCATCAACCTCGTTTCCGACAGCGATATTTCCACCAAAACGCTCACCATTCACACCGAAAACACACCTCTGCGCGAGCTGCTCGAATTCATAGGCCGCAACCTCGACGTCTCCTTCAACGTCGGAGAGACTCTCATCTGGGTTACCTCGCGCTTGCCGACCGACGGACCCATTCCCCTCGAAACCCGCGTCTATCGCCTCCGCATCGGGTTGCCCGGCAATGAAGTGCCGGGAGGCGCGGCGCTCGGCGAGGCGGCGCAGACCGGCAGCGGAGAGATCGCCATCGTGGATGCCATCAAGAAGTTTGTGCCGCAGCCAGCGGGATCGGAGATCAGCTTCGATACCCGCGCCCACGCCCTGCTGATCAAGAACACGCGCCAGTATCTGACCGAAACCGAGACCATTATCAACGCGCTGGATGTCCGCCCGTTGCAGGTGCTGATCGAGGCGCGCTTCATCAACACCAAGGCCAACGACACGCGCGCTCTGGGAATCGACTGGCTGCTGGCGGGGCCGATGTCTTCGACAGCCAACAACTCACAGACTATTCCTGGAGGCCCGGAAATCGTCAAGGCATCGGACGGCAAAACGCTAACCAAAACGCTCTCTGCGGACGATCTTTCCCTCGCAGGCAGTTCAATCGGTGCGGGCATGTTACAGAACGGCGCCGGGTCTTTGCTCTATTCGGGCGTGCTCGACGACATACGGCTCAAGGCGGTGCTGCAAGCCATGGAAAGTTCGGGGCAGACACGCACCTTGACGGTCCCCCGCATTACGACCGTCAATAATCGCACGGCGACGATCCATATCGGCGAGGAATTCCAGTACTACGACAACCTCACCGCGCCGGTCAACCAGAACCTGAACAACACATTCGGCCAGTCCTCCACACTGCTCACCGCAGTCACCGCGTGGCAGGCTCAGATCACGGCCTATGGGACGCCGACGACCTGGGACACGGCCACCAGCAACATAGTCACCCAGCTACGGACGATGATTGCAAACGCGAACAACCAGATACTGACGCAGGGCGCCCAATCCAACAACCCGCTGTTCACCGGCACGCCCAAAACCATCTCTCTCGGCTATAACCTGTCGGTGACGCCCAGTGTCGGCGCGGACCTCGCGACCATCAACCTGGCGCTGATTCCCGATATCACGGAACTCCAGAACAAGAGCGAGTGGGAGGCCGCCAACACACCCGGGAAAGCCACGTTCCAGACACTCGGCATGTTGCCCATCGTGATGCAGAAGAAGATCGAAACGGAGATGGTCGTGCGTAGCGGCGAGACGGTCGTGATGGGCGGTCTGGCCCAGGCCTCCGGCGGCAAGGATCGCACGGGAATTCCCTGGCTTTCCCGTATCCCGTTATTGGGTTGGTTGTTCCGCACCGACTCCACCAACGAAGGCGCGGATAATCTGCTGGTCTTCGTCACCGCCACACTCATCTCCGACATGGGAGAGAACCTGATCCCGCTTACCCCGCACGCCGGTCCCGGAACCGCCGTGCCGCCCGCCGCGTTGAGCGAGGCGATTGGCATCGAGGACCGCCCGCCCGAATGATTTGAAAGAATCGATAATGTCGACACTGTCGATAATATCGATGCTATCGACTTACTAAAAACGCTTATGCCACGCATCAAACAAATTGTCGGACTCGACATCGGCTCCCGGACCGTCCGGGCGGCCTGGGTGTGCATGCGCGATCACAAGCCTGTGGTTGTCCGCACCGAGCAGTTGGCCCTCCCGCCCGATGTCCAAGACTCGGCGGGCATCGTCCGCGCCTGGATCACCCAGTGCGGACTGACCCGGCAGTTCTGCGCGATCGCCTTGCCCGGATCCAGCACCATCTTCCAGCCGGGCAAGATCCCGCACGCCGATCCCCGCAGCGCCCGTCAGGTTGCCGCGATGGAGCTAGCCGCGTTCAACGACATGGCGGGCGACTCCATGACCTTTGACGTCGCCGACTACCGCATCGCGACCGATCCGGCCCATCGTTACTATCTGATGGCCATGGCCCGCCCGGTCATCGTCGAGCGCACCCTCCAGTTCGCCGCGCAGATCGGGGTCCGACCCGCCGACCTCGTGCCTGCGCCCGTGGCCCTTTTCAACCGCCTCGAACGCTTCGCCGGCCCCCACACCGCGCCCAACCTCTACCTCGACATCGGCCACCAGCAGACCGAAGTCGCGGTCGGGATTCCTTCGGGGCTGCTTTTTGCCCGCTCCATCCCGATCGGCGGCAAAGCTCTCACCGACGCCCTCGCCCAAGCGGCCGGCCTCTCCGTCCACCAGGCCGAGATCCGCAAGCACGCCGACGGTCTGACGGGCGAGACGGCCGCCATTCTCAAGCCCGCCGTTGACCGCTGGCTCTCCCAAGTGGCCTCGTGCGTGAGCGTCTGCCGCAGCACACTCACATCGCCGGCACTGGCCCCCGGTCAGATCGTGCTCGCTGGCGCCGGCGCCGCGCTGATCGGCCTGCGCGACGTCCTCGCCGATCGCTTCAAGCTGCCGGTGTGCCTCGCCTCCGAGCTTCCCGGGTGTGCGGATCTGGCGCCGGATGATGCCCCGTCGCGCGTCGCGGTGTCCACGTTCAGTCTCGCCGTCGGTTTGGCCGTTTCCGCACTGGAACTGGGGCCTACGCACCTCTCGATGCTGCCCAGCCACCTGCGTGACGAGGTCGTCTTCCGCGACAAGAAGCCTTACTGGATCGCGGCGGCCGTCTGCACGGCGCTCGCCCTCGGCGTCTTTACCGTCACCGGCCTGCGCGCCTTGGCGCGCGAAGACCGCCTGCTCCAGAAGGAACGGGATCATCTGCGCGAGCGCGAGAAGATCGACAAGGAAATCACCGCCATCCGCACCCGCGCCAGCAGCCACCGCACCCGCGCCGATCTCGTGTTGGCTCTGCTGATGAACGCGCCGCTTACCCGCGAGGCGCTCACCTGGGTCGCCAACAGCATGGGCCCCGACGATTGGATCGTCCTTTTCTGCGACGAATCGAGCTACACCCAGCAATCCACCGACACCGTCCCGCGCGCCGTCCAACGGGGGGCGGCGTCTCGCTTCTCGCCCATCACGGTCGCTCCGCCCAAGGCGAAGCCCCGGCCGGCTCCCGCACCCGTCCGTGTGGCCGCTCCGGCAGTCTCCGCTCCCCGTGCGGCCACCCAGACATTCATCGTCGAGGGCTACACGACCGACCCGAGCTGGGATTCGGTGAAGAAAATCATCAGCCGTCTCAAAACCTCCCCGCGCGTCGCGGCGGTTGACCTTCGGGAAGATGATCGTGTGTTGCCGCCCGTCGGCCTTT
>JBIJDW010000443.1:0-2648 GCA_044343885.1 Kiritimatiellia bacterium | reverse complement strand
TTTCGCGCGAAATCGTCGAGCTTCACGGAGGCTTATTGCGCGTTGACAGCCCGGTCCCTGGTTCGGACCGCGGCACGGCCGTGACCATTCGGCTGCCCCTGGCCGAACCACCCGCCGTGGCTATTTTTTGCATCACCGCAGACGTGGCGCTGTCGTTGGAGGGGCAACTCGCGCAACACGGGTACCGCGTCCGCAGCGCCCGATCCCTGGAAGAGGCGATGCACCTGTGCGCCACTCAGGCGGCCGACATGCTGGTGTTCGAATGCTGCTGCGGACAGGATCCCAACTCCGAGACGCTGCTCAAGCTGCGAAACGATCCGCGAACCCAACGGACGCCCGCACTGGTGGTGTCACGCGAGGAGATCTCCAAGCCCTGCAGGGAGATGCTGCGCCGCCTGGCGATCCCCGTGCTGCCGGTGCCGTGGAAAGAAACGGATCTCGCCGGACGCATTCTGTTGGCGTTTTCAGGACGCTCGCTGATCAGCCTGGGCGGATCAACCACCACAATAGGTGGTTGATGGCCAATGCGTAGAGTGAGGCGACCAGGTCGTCGAGCACGATGCCGACGCCGCCGGGCAAACGCTCAAGTCTCCGCGCAGGCGGCGGCTTGATGATGTCGCAGACCCTCGCGACGACGAAACAGAGCGGCAGCAGGATCTGCCAGTGTTCCCATACGGGAAGGCCAATCAGGCAGATGGGAAACAGCATCCACTCATCGGCCACGATGCGCCCGTCGTCCTTCGTGCCAAAAATCTTCTCGGCGGCATCGCAGATCGGCACCGCCAGCAGCGTCAGCCCCGCCGCAATCGCAGCCTGCCACCACCACTGCTCGTGAAAACGAACCAGCCACACGGCGATCGGCAAAGCGGCCAGCGTGCCGATCGTCCCCGACGCCACGGGCGCATAACCGAGTCCGAAACCCGTGGACACCGCCACAATCAGCCGCTCGTTCATTCGCATCGTTCACATCCGCTTGAACGCCAGACCCGAGATGACCACACGTCGCGTGATCTATCCTATAAAACAAAAAACCGGGGTTCCGCCTGACGGTCCCCCGGCTTGTCGCAGAGACAGGCTCGATTATTCCTTGTCGAAGCCTTTTCCGGCGAGATACGCGATCACTTTGCCGACGGACGTCAGCTTCTCTGCGTCCTCATCCGGGATTTCCGCCCCAAACTCCTCTTCGAACGCCATGATCAGTTCCACGGTGTCCAGCGAGTCGGCGCCGAGATCGTCGATGAAAGACGCCTCAGGTGTAACCTGTTCGGCATTGACGCCCAACTGCTCAACGATAATCGCCTTGACCCGTTCTTCCAATTTGTTGGCCATGATACCATTCTCCTCGCACTCGTCTGTTTATTACGCGGCAGGATCTTTCCCGCCGCGCTTTGTCACATTGACATTCCACCGTTCACGCTCAGAACCTGACCCGTCACGTAGGACGCGTCATCCGATGCGAGAAACGCCACCGCATTCGCCACATCCTCCGGCGCGCCGAAGCGCCCCAGTGGCGTGTTGGCCAGCATTTGATCACGCACTTCCGTCGGAAGGGCGTCTGTCATCTTCGACACGATAAACCCCGGCGCGACCGCGTTTACGCGGACGCCCCGTGATCCCAGCTCCTTCGCCAGTGACTTCGTCATGGCAATGAGGCCAGCTTTGGAAGCAGCATAATTACACTGACCGGCGTTCCCGATCAAGCCAATAATGGAGGCGATCTGAATCATCACCCCCGAACGCTGCTTCATCATCAGCCGGGCCGCAGCCCGCGAGAACAGGAATGCGCCCTTCAGATTGATCTGCATAACCAGATCCCAATCCTCGTCGCTCATCCGGATCAACAGCTTATCACGGGTAATCCCGGCATTGTTGACCAGAATGTCGATCCGACCGAATTTTTCAACCGCGCGCGCCACGCACGCTTCAACCGAATCCTTGTTGCCCACGTCGGTCACCACCGTCAACACCTGGCGCCCCAAAGCGGTGATGGAGGCGGCGCACTCCTCAAGAGGATCGGGCATCACGTCGCATAGCACCAAGTCGGCGCCGTCCCGCGCGAGCGTCTCGGCAATGACACGTCCAATACCACGCCCCGCGCCGGTGACCAACGCGATCTTCCCATCAAACTTTCCCATTGTGTATTCCTTTGTTGTGGATGAATCTTGTGTTTTGCACCAGCAGTCTGGCTCAGGCCGGACGCGTCAAAGCGTCGAGCGATGGCACGTCCTGAACGTTCGCCACGGCGAACTGTTTGTCAATCCGCTTGATCAGCCCCGAAAGCACCTTCCCTGGTCCGAATTCCGTGAAATCGCAGACACCCGCCGCGCGCGCCGTGCGTACGCAGTCGAGCAGACGCACCGATTCGGTCACCTGCCGCAGCATAAGAGCCTTGATCGCCTCGCCGTCTGCCGGATGCGGCTGCCCCGTCACATTCGAAAGCACCGTCATTCGGGGCGTACCGAACGGCACCGCCTTGAGGAAGTCGGTCAGCTTCTCGCGCGCTGGCGCCATCAACGACGAATGAAACGCCCCCGCTACGGCCAGAGGCACGGCCTTGAGCTTCATCTCGCCGGCCAGCCGGACCGCATCGGCGATGCCAGCCTTGGCTCCGGAAAGCACCACTTGCGACTCCGAGTTGATGTTGGCCT
>JBIJDW010000111.1:0-8809 GCA_044343885.1 Kiritimatiellia bacterium | reverse complement strand
GTTTCGATCCGCTGCGTCCCGAAACCGGTGTAGCGGAACGCCGGATCGCCGCAGCCGGGGCATGCGGCCGGCACGGTGGCGCACGCGCCGCAGATGTGGCATCGGAGGCGGTTGTCGGTCTGATGGTAGGTGTAGGCGGTGCTGCAGGCGTCGCACTCCGCCACAAAGCCGCAGTGGGTGCAGACCAGCGACGTGGCAAAGCCCCGGCGGTTGAGAAACAGGATCACCTGCTCGCCGACGGTCAGCCGTCCCTGAATGGTCTCAATCAGCCGTTGCGAAAAGACTTGCGCATGACCGCTGCGCGCCGTTTCGAGGCGCATATCGACAACCTCGACCGTCGGCATGGAGCGATCCTCGACGCGGTTCTCGATCTGCGCCAGCGCGTACTTGCCGCGCCGGACGTTGATCCACGACTCCATGGCGGGCGTGGCCGAGCCGAGCACCACGCCGCAGCCCTCGAGCCAGCCGCGCATCACCGCCGTGTCACGGGCGTTGTAGCGCGGCGCCTCATCCTGCTTGTAGCTCGGTTCGTGCTCCTCGTCCACCACGATCAGCCCCAGGTTGGCCACAGGCGCGAACACGGCTGAACGCGGCCCGATCACCACGCGGGCGTCGCCATCGCGGATCCGATGCCACTCGTCGAACCGCTCGCCCTCGCTCAGGGCGCTGTGCAGGACGGCGATCCGCCCGCCGAACCGCCCGGCGAACCGCTGCACCGTCTGGGGGGTCAGCGCGATCTCGGGGACCAGCACGATCGCCCCGCCGCCGCGCTCCAGCACGTGCGCGATGGCCTGAAGGTAGACCTCGGTCTTGCCCGAGCCGGTCACTCCGTAGAGCAGCACCGGCGGCGGGGGCTTGACGGTGCCGGCGGCCCGGGCGGCGAGTGCGGCGTCGCAATCGGCGCAAATTAGTTGCAAGGCGACCGCCTGCTGGGGCATCAGGGTGAGCGGACCGGTGGGGAGGATGGTGCGGTTGGCGAGCGGGTCGCGTCGAATCTGGCGTGCCTCCAGCGTCAGCCAGCCTGCGGCGGCCAGACGCTTGATCGTCTCGGGGGCGCATTTCAGCTCGCGGCAGAGGATTTGCAGCAACCCGCCGCCGCGAACGCGGATTTCGGCGATGAGGGCCTGCTGGCGGGCGGTCAGCGGCGGCTTGAGATCGGTTGATGACGTTTGTGTTTTCGCCGCTGGCAGGCCCACAAACACCTGTTCCTTCGGTTTCGAGCCGCCGTCCCGGACCGGCGCGGGGAGGGCGCAGCGGAGCGACACTTCCAGCGGGGCAAAGTAATAGTCGGCGATCCAGCGGACCAGGCGGATCAGGGTTTCGGAGAAGAACGGGCGGTCATCGTCAATTCCGGCGATCAAGCGGAGCCGTCCGCCTCCGGCCGTCGGCGCATCATCCTCGCTGAAGAGGCCCCGTTGCACCGGCACACCTGCGACCGCCACGCGCGACTCGGGCTGGTCGGAACATTCGATGACGTATCCCGAACAGACGCGCGAACCAAAAGGAACGCGCACCCGCACGCCGGTGCGGATGCGCTCAACCCATTCATCGGGCACGGCGTAGTCGAACAGCCGGTCCAGCGCCGCGTCCAAAGCCACCCGTGCGACCATCACATCACCCACACACAACACGAACTAGTCGCCGAGAATGCTGATCGTGTTGGTGGTACCGCCCATCAGTCTGGAGCAATCGGCCGCATACTTCTTGCGGGCGTCAAAGGTGCCGCCACCCACGGTAACCCAAACGAGCCGGCGTCCTTTGAAAGGGCCAGACGCAGCCAGAGTAATGGCCGTGTTTGTGTTGCAGTCCGCCGCCGCGTTGCCAAAGTCCTTGGTCACCATGAAGGCGTCGCCACCCCCGGACAAAGCACTCGCCTTAAAAGCTCGCCATGCGATATTGGCTGATGTGGGAACCGCGCCGTTGGCGGCAGTATTAAAGCTCCCACCTGCGAACAAATCGGCCTTCGCATCGCTGACCAACTGATCTTCCTGCGTCGTTGCAACAGCAGTATCAGCCCATTTAACCTTCAACAATGCGGCAAAATAATCCGTACCTAATGGGGTTGCAATTGGGGGGTTCTCGGAAGCAGCCAGCTCACTCGGCCACACAGGTCCCAGGCTGAGCACTTCGCGCTCGTTATTTGCCGAAACCACGCCCAGCCACAGACCGCGCCCCTTCTGTTTCATGGCGGTTGACCGGGCTTGGTCAATCGCGTTCTGAATCTGCGGGAACAATGCGGCTGCCAGAATGGCGATGATCGCGATCACCACCAACATTTCAACAAGGGTGAACCCTTTAGCTTTGCGAAACGTCATAATTACCTTCCTTACTGTGCGACTCGCGTCGCGGTTAAACATGAATAAGACACTTTTCCAAACCATCGTCATTGGTTAGTTTGTCACGCCGTAGGCGATCCGTCAACTCAAAAAAGGAGGCTTGCAAAAACCCTCTGGGGTGTTTTGCAAGCGGAGTGTTCAGGTGTCAGGTTTCGGGTGTGAGGAAGAACCACACGATATTGCGTCTTCCTGAAACCTGAACACAGAAACCAGAAACCGGCGCTTGCAGGGGTTTTGCAAGCGCCTCAGATGGAGTGTCCCTTGTAATTTTTCAGGAATAGTACCGATCAATGGTGGCGTTGACGGTTGCCGCCCATTGTGTCAGATTTTCCGGGTTGTTGGCAATGGTGCTGATGTCCTTGAGCACGAACTCCAGGGTGGTGCCATGCTCGCGACAGGCTTCGCAGTATCGCGCGATTTCTGCTTCCACGGATTAAGTGACCGCTAGGTTCGGCGAAGCAGCATCCGCACCTGATTGACGATCACGGGGTCGAGCGGCTTGAAACGTCGAGCGGCGTCCAACAAGCGGTCCAAATGCGCAATCTTTGACGTTCCCGCAACGGTCGTCACCGACAACGGAACGCTCAGCGCGAAGCGAACACAAAACTCCGTCTCGGAGGCGCACCCGGACTTCTGAAAGAGCATCTTCAGTTCCTCGTGCTGAGGCGCTGTGCCATGGAAGAACTCACCACCCGCGAATGTACGCATGGCGAGAACGGGCACCTTGTACTTTTCCATGAGGGCTAGAACGGCATCGGTCGCGGTACATTCGATGACATTGTAGTAGAAGATGTAGCCGTCAAACAGGCCTTGCCGAATGTAGTCAGGCACTGTGTCACAGTACGACGAAACCAGATCCATGATGAAGTTGTCAACGATGCCTTGTTGACGCGCCTTGGTCATGGCATCGAGCACGGCATCGGGTTCCTTACTCAGCGGAAAACCGCACACCTGCGCGATATTCATGCGTTGGACAGAGGTCTGGGCAAGAAAATCGTGCAGCGTGGTGCGGAAGCCTTCGGCAGTGATGCCATCGACCTTGTAGATGGTCTTCGGGACCTTGGATGGCCTCTCGCTGAACGCCACCTTCAGGTTCTGGAATGCACCTTCGCCGTAGTTGGAACAGTGCATCCAGATATCGCCATGATCCATCACCCGCCGAATCACATTGATCTGCTCCGGATCGCCGATCTTTCCCACCCCGCCGGTCCCAATCGTTAGCGTACTGATCGTCTGTAGCTTCATGAAACACCTTCCTTTGCCAGAGCCTTCTTACTACTTCTCCAGTTCGAATTGGGGGTATGCCTGCCAGGGAGACGGGCTCCTGGCGTCCCGGCCGCACAGCCCGGGGGACAACTGGAACCAGTAGCGGGAACCCGTGCCGTCGTCATCGTCCAGAAACACGACATTGAAACCGAACGGCTCTTCGGGTTTCAGTCCGAGATCGGCTAGCGGCAGGCACAACTCGTAGTGGGTGATTCGAGCGGCCTCGTTCCGCGTCACGGCATAGCCGGCGTTCTTCGACAGCGTGTCACTCTTGCCTTCGAACAGATGAAAGACCACGCCGTTTGTGGTGAGCGCCAGGCCGAGATTCCAGTGGGTATTCGTGGAGAGGGCGATCCCCACCTGCATGGCATCACCATTCCAAATCATGCCGCCGGTTTGTGTGTTGACATGCCGGTCATCGGCAACTTCAGCGGCCAGGCAGAGGGCAACCCCGTCCCAGCCCCACCATGCCTGGACACCCAGATCTTTCGGCCCTTCCCATAGAACCCGACGTCCCGGCGGACGCCGCCGGTCTTCAGGAAACACCTGGAACAGACTGCGGCGCACCATGCCAGGTCTTCCCGTCCACTCCTCCATCCCCCCATCCGCCTTCACAGCCTGCGCCAGGCGCGGAATCTTACGCGCAACTTGCACGGCCACCGGTGCCGTCGCCGGACTGCCCGTGGTGGACTCCAGCGCGCTACGCACGCCGCGCCAGCCGTTCGCTTCCGAACGCGATTCGGGGCTCAAGGTGGCATCCGGACGCTTGAATACAGCTCGACTGCGATCCGACACCCGCAACGGAGCCGCCAGATCGCCGAAGAATCCGCCGCGATACCCCGTACCCGCCGCCATTTCCTGGCCGGAAATCTGCGGCCAGTCCGCGGGAATCTCCGGCGTTCCGGCGCCGTGCGAGCCCTCGAAAACACGCCCGGAGGCGCTCCCAACGGTCACCACCAGATCGCGTAAGTTGCCGCTTAACTCGAGGATGCCCCAGTACGAGGCGCCCGCCGCCGCGCGGTCGCTATCCGGCGTGGCAAAGATTCCGGCGCGCATGGAATTGCCCGGCAGCGCATTCACGCCGTTGCGCGTTTGCGCCCGGCAGTCTCTCGACAGGGTCAGGTCGTACTGGGCGTTTCCAAATGCCGCAAGCACGTTGCCGACGGCGCGCCCGGCCGCATTCGTGCCCGCAGTGGAGAATCCGATAACCCGTTCGTCCGCCTGACCCTCGTTCTGTATTTCGTATTCGTCATGCGCAATTCCGGCGGTTCCCCAAGCGAATTCGTCAGTCACCGGCTTGCGTGGGCCGCGGCAGGCTTTCTCGTACTCCAATTCGGTCATCGGTCGCAGTCCTGCCCACGCCGCGAAAAGGGCGCCATCCCACCACGAGAGCAGGTTGCAGGCCTGATAGGGTCTGTCGGCCTTCAATTTCGGCCAGACTCCCATAAGTCCGTACCGGCCGGCGGCGGTATAGGTGGCCCTACCATGCGCGGCGTCGCCGGCGCTGGTGGCGGCAAAGCCTGGGCTCGACATGGTGTTGAGAAACGCCGTGAACTGCCCGCGCGTCACTTCGTAGCGCATGCAGTAGAATGGTTCATAGCCGGTGGGATAACTGTTGACGATGGCGCCTTCGGGTCCGATGGTCTTCTTCCCGAATTCGCTGGTGCCCCAGAGCCTGCCCGGCGCGCCGCCAATGCGCCGAGCATTGGACCCTTCTGCCGCCGGTCCGCTCCAGTTCGCGTCCACCAGGAAAGGAATTGTAGCGCCGTCAGTCCACGCGCCGTCGGTGAAACTACCCTTTTCCGTCCCGCCGGAGCCCACCACGAATTCACCCCGGGGCACATACACCATTTCCAGGGCGAAGACCTTGAGATCGACCGCTGCGGGATTCGTCACCCCGTCGGCCCCGTGGAGCCAGCACAAGCGCACATCCTTGAGGTCGAGCGGTCCGTGCCCGGCCTTGGCGCGATAGAGGAACACCCCCATGCCCTTGCCGGCGGTCAGACCGACATCCAGCGTCACCGCATCGGGGACTTTGTGCTGCGTGCGGTCCGGCGACAGAGTTGCGTGGAAGTATCCGTTCGTTTCCTGCCCCGGGATACGGTACTTGGCAAACACCCAGGCCGCGCTCCAGTTTTCCATCGGCATCGTCTTGCCGGCCACGCTGGTCTCGGCGGGTTCCGTCCATTTCGCCCGCCAGGTATGCCCCCAGATGAGATCGAAGCGCAGATCGCTCTGGCCCGCGACAGCGGCTTCCGTCCGGCGGATGTTGGCGACCTGTATCATGTTGGTCGCTTCCGATCCGCCCCGGAATCGCGCCTCCGCATCTGCATCGGCCTTCACGCGACCCGGCTCGGTGGGTGCGGGAGGGACGCTGGCTGGCGCTCTCGTCCCGGCACCACCCGCCGCATTTGCTGAAAGCGACATGCCCTCATTCATCTCTTCGGCAAACGCAACGAATTTATCGAACGTCCATGTCCAGTAGAGGAACGCGCGCCTCGCGGCCGTGTCGCCGCTCTGATCGATAGCCTCCAGCGCGTCATCGCGCAGCGTCTTCATCCGCGCCACGACATCCGGGGGCCAGATTTCCCGGAACAGCTTCGGCGGCACGCGTTGCTCGCCGACGCGTATGGGACGCGACAGCGGGGTGTTTTCCCAGCGGTCGCACTCAAGGCGAAGGAGTTCACGCGCGGGCGCCGCGCCGGCGCCAAAGAGCCGCTTGCACAGTTCGTCCAGGACCGCTTCCACGTCCACATCGGGATTCCACAACGAGCGGTTCCAGACGTAGTAGGTAGGCGCCGCGGTGACGAAGCAAGGCGTGGCGTAGGAGGAAATCTGGCCACCAGCCAGCCGGTTGCGGTTCGTCCGGTAGAATTCCTGGACCAGGTGGGGAAACTGGACCGGCCCGTATGTCCAGTCGCCGGGACCGGCGAAATCGATCCACATGCCGACCGGGCGGCCCGACTTCGCGGCCCACATTCTCAGAAGGCCTTCCTGCTCCCGGCGGATCGCAGGCTGGTGCAGCAGGCCCATGGCGCCCAGGTCAATGGAGTTCACCACAAGATTATCGGGGAACGTCAACACCTCGGGGCACTTCAGGATGCTCCAGGGAATGTAGATCACCTTCTTGTCCGGCCACCGGCGCTTGACCTCCACGCATAAGCGCCGAACGAAATCTCCCATGATCAGCGCGTCGCCGCCCTTGGCGGCCATTTCCTGGCAGGGCTGGCAGAGGCAGGCTGAGACCAGCGAATGGCCGCCCAGGTCCATGCATGGCCAGAGGGTGACGCAATTGCGCGCAATCCCGCCGATGTAGACGTGCTTGCCGCCCTTGTCCCAGGCGCGCGCCAGGTTTTCCAGATAACAGGCGAGTAACTCCGGCGCGCTGTAGCAGAAAGTGCTGTAGTTCCGGCTGCCGTCCTCCCGGATCGCGAACAGCGCGGTGTTGGTTCGCAAGGTGTCATTCATGAACTCGTAGATGCGCGCGCCCTGCTGCATGGGTTCGAACGGCCAACTGTTGCCATGGCGCATCAGTCGGAAATGATCGCCCATCCAGAGCGTCTCCGCGCCTTCGGCGCCCGTGCCGGACGCCATTGGCAGGATCTCCTCGTCGCCCGAGCGTGCCTGCAGAAAGTACCATTCCTGATACATGGTCCGATAGGGAAAGACCGGCTGATCGCTGTAATGGACGGGAGGAATGGCGAGCGATGCCAGACGCGGAACGGAACGTCCGCCGTACGACGTCGGCCAGTACCAGCGTACGCCGACGAACCGTTCAAGAAAGTCCGCGATGGCCCAACAGGTTCCGTCGCCCCGCACCGTACTGCCCACAAGGTAGACGCGGTTGGGAGCAGTCCGGACAACGAACCCTTCGGCCGGGATCTGCGCCGCGTCGATGCCGGCCGTGCGTGTCTCCGCGCAGTCGCCGATCACGATGGCGGTTTGATCGGCTGCAGGCGCGTTGGTTACGACCGGCAGGTTGGCACCGGTGGCGAGGTTCACCGACTCCACCAGATTAGCGAGGAGTTGCGAGAATGTGGAGGGGCTCTCCCGGTTCTGTTTGGGAGGCGCCATGAGTGGTTGCAGTTTGGGGTCAGCCACGTAGACGACAGCTTGGGTCTTTCTGTCGCGCACGAGTTCGACCGGCGGATGTCGCGGTGCTTTGTGCCATGTCACCGGGGTCAAGTCGCGGGGTTTCAGCGGATCGTCGGGCGGGCGGAAAGTCGTGGTCAGGCAACCGGCGCCGACCGCAGCCAGAAGCGTGATCGTGCATAACGGAGACCGCCATCCCATGCGCTGTCGATACCATTGCTTCATCGTTGTTTCTTCTTCCGATTCCAATCTTTTCGATCCATCCGCTGCATCAGGCGTAGTACCGATCAATGGTGGCGTTGACGGTTGCCGCCCATTGTGTCAGATTTTCCGGGTTGTTGGCAATGGTGCTGATGTCCTTGAGCACGAACTCCAGTGTGGTGCCATGCTCGCGACAGGCTTCGCAGTATCGCGCGATTTCTGCCTCTACGGGCTCGGGATCGAACCGGGGCGTTGCGACGAAGGCCGGATTGGGTTTCGCCGCCATCACGTAGTCGCGTCCGATCGCCTCGGCCGCGCGGCGGGCGTCCGCCCATGGCGTGATGGAGATCTTGCGCAGGTTCTTGAATCGCTTGCGGAGAATATCGATTTTGCGGTCCATCGGCTCGCAACAGCCGTAGTAGAGCAAGCCGCAGTCCTTGAACAGTTCCTGATTGTAGGCCAAGTCAAATTCGTCGTGCATATCGGGGGAAACCGATCCCAGAATCTGGGCCGCGCAACGCCCCCAGACGTCCTTGGGGCGGTAATGTCCGGCGAAGTCCGGCGCGGGAAGTTCGCGCGAACACGCGGGCGTACCATGCAACGTGTACTGGCGATTGTCCAGGAGTCCCTGCTCCTCCTGCTGTTTGAGAAAAAACTGCTTGATCTCGGCAAATCGCCGGACGGTCTTGTGCATGAAGTCGGGGCGATCGGCCAGATCCAGAAGCAGGTTGTCCACACCCCGATACATGGCGATGTCGTCCCAGATCGTGCCCCATTGGCAACCCACCCCGACGACTTCCACATCCAGAAGGCCGTCGAATACTTCTCTTGCCTCGGCGAACACCGCTTCGGTGGCGACAGGGTCATATACGAATTCGGGGGCCTGCAGCTTGGCGAGGTCTTCTTCGGTGCTT
>JBIJDW010000442.1:0-2654 GCA_044343885.1 Kiritimatiellia bacterium | reverse complement strand
GTAGGTGCGGACCAGCGGAAGGAGGCGGACATCATTGCGCTTGCCGATCATCGCGAGGATGCTGAGCTTGGTCGGGGTGACGACCTCCGGGTCGGCCAGTTGCGCCTCCAGTTGCTGACTGAACGTCTCGCCCGGCTTCATCCGCCCCGCCGCTTCCTGCAATCCGACATTCACAATGGCCGTCCCCGCCAAACCGTCCTTGCCCTGCGCGTAGCGTGTCAGAAGGGACTTGATGGCATCGGGATCGGATGAAGATTTCAGACACTCGGAGAGAAATTGAAGGCAGTAATCGCGCCAGACCGGACTCTCGGACTCATCGGTCAGCATCTTGGCGAACAGCTCGTGCAGGCGCGGATTGGGCGACTCCTGCCAGACCAGGGCATTGGCCATGTTGTTGCGAGTCACGTCCCAGTGCTGCCGGTTGAAGATCTCCTTCTCGAAGAATGCCAGCAGGTCGGCCGGGAGCGTATGATTCTCCATCGCCGCCGTTACCCGGTCCAGGCGCTCCTGCTCGGTGATGGTCCTGAAATCTTGCCAGCCAGCCGGAAGTTTCTCGGCCGGAATCACGGCAGTCCCAGCCGGTCCGGGTTGGTTCGTGGCAGCGTCCGACACACCAACCACAACCGGCGTCTGGATCACCGGAACCGACTTGCCAGGTTCGCGACTCGCCACGTCTGGCGCAAGTGTACGGATGATCGTCAAGGCGACGATACCGGCCGCCGCGAGCAGAATAGCCAATGCAAGAAGGCGATTACGCTTCATGGTGTTTGTTGGGGGGGATGTGTATCAGGCCCATTGCGAAGTACGCCGCCGAAAGCGGCCTCGGTAGTCGACGCTGTTTCCCTGTCCCCTTCATTCTCTTTTACGTCCAAGTCTACACGGCTACGAGTGTGCCCTTAGCGCCCTCTATCTGAAACATCGCTGTGTCCTCTGATCCGCTGGCTACTTGTGGTTTTTGTCTTCCTTGCGGGGCAACAACTTGCCGTAGTTCTTCTCGTATGCGCTCTTGGCGCGCACTCTCACCTCTTCGTCCGGGTCATTCTTCAGCAAATAGAGAAGAATATCGTAGCGGGGGTTGGGGCTGCTGGCCAACTCCCGGCGCACTCGCGCCTCCGGATCCCTTGCCAATGCGGCACGGGACCAGTCAACCTCTAGCCCTCGTTCCGATGAGCGACCTTTGGCAATCGAAATACGCTCATCGATGGGTTTACTGCGCAGTTCCTTGATAACGTCCTCACGGCGCTTTTTCACGTCTTCCACACACTTCACGACATCCTCAAGCTGCTCATGTACAGGGCCGTAAAAGTCTTCGTAATTAGCGTTCGCTATAGTTGCGCTTAGAAGATTGCGTCGCGGAAAGGCGAACTCCAGACGATCATTATAAACTTCCTCACACAACTCGTCCTCGTCCAGCATCTCCGGCGTGTAACGCCATGATACAATCCTAAACTCAGACCACACTTCATCATGAAACCTCATTCGAAATACAATCACTCGTCCTCGCGCAGCCATCTGCGGAAGTATCTCATCTGCATACACTGGTGGCAACTCCCGCATGACACCGATCCCGTACAGACGCTCATCTTCACTCACCCCATTCGTCGTTGCCAGAGGACTGGCTGATAGCAACACTGTACCTTTCAACTGCTTCTTACGGAACTCTGGCACAAGAAACCAATCCGAGAAATCAAACGTTTGCTCCGCCTTCACCTCCCACTCCCCCGCGACCTTGCCGCGCTCCAAGCGCCCGATGACAACTACGCAAGACTCGCCCACGATATTCCGGCACTCTGCGGCACGACGAACTCTGCGCTCTGCTTTCACGCGCGCCAAATAGACCTCTGGATCAATGCGCAAAGCGGCTACCTTCGCCGCATCCACCACCCTCGATCCATCCTCTTTCCTCGTCAGCATGGACTCGTTCACCACCTGCCGCGCCGGATCCACAAAGTAGTCACTAGCCATGGCTGGTATCACAAACCAGTGATTGCTAAACCCACTCGAGTCAGTGCCAAAAAAACGGTACACAGGATACATCCAATCGTCGGAAAGCCCATCCATACCATAACGGACCCCGTCGAATTGCAGTCGCAAGCCACGCTGATCGACATACGCGCGAGATCCAAACCCTCGATTCAACTCGTCAAACGCCTCCTCGATGGTTTTGGTTTTTACCTTCGCGTATCGCTGAGTCTTGCAAACTCTGGCCTGAGCCTCTCCCAAGTGCTTTGTCCGGAGAATGGTCATGTAGACATGATACCGAGATGCAAACACCAGTCGATACCCCTCGATCTGTCCGCCTTGGAGTTCAAAACGCTTCTCGTCTCCTTGGGAGCTAATCAACCGCCATTCGCCAGTTGCATATTCGGGCCATATCCCGAGTTTCCGCATCTCTTCTTTGCCGAACTCGTATTGGTTCGTCCCGCCTCCTTCCTGCCACCACTGAGCATCATACTCGCCGCGCTTCAGTTCAGCGTACGCTGCGTTCTCGGCCTTGAAGTAGTAAGCGTATGGTTGGCAGGCGTCATTCCAACGCGCCTGTCGGAGCACAGCGTTGCCGTTCCTCATTTCTCCGCTGCCTGCCCTGCGCGGAACATTGGTAAACCCCATAAGTGTACCCACGCTTTGCCCTTCGTCCTCTGAACGTCCGGGAA
>JBIJDW010000441.1:0-2657 GCA_044343885.1 Kiritimatiellia bacterium | reverse complement strand
CTCGGCAACGCCCTCCGGCTCGACTGGAAAGCGATCCTGCCTCCCGAACAGTGTTCCTACGTTCTCGGCAACCCGCCCTTCATCGGCAAGCATTACCAGACCGCCGAGCAGAAAGCCGACATGGCCGCCGTGTTCGGGAGTTTCAAGAACACCGGCGATCTGGATTACGTCACCTGTTGGCACTGTCGCGCCGCCGAATACATCCAAGGTTCGGGTATCGTGGTCGGTTTCGTGTCCACCAACTCGATCACCCAGGGCGAACAGGTGCCGCTGGTCTGGGGCCTTCTGTTCGGCAAGTGGCGCATCAAGATCCACTTCGCGCACCGGACGTTCCAGTGGCAGAGCGAGGCGCGCGGCAAGGCCCACGTCCACGTCGTCATTATCGGCTTTGCGGCCTTCGACATTCCCGTCAAGCGGCTGTTCGATTACGACTCCGGCAACGGTTCGGCCACCGTGACCGAAACCGACAACATCAGCCCCTATCTCACGCCGGGGCCGGATGCGTTTGTCACGAAGCGGCAGACGCCGCTCTCGCCCGTCCCGGAGATGCGTTGCGGCAACAAGCCGTCCGACGGCGGCAACCTGCTTCTGACCGATGAAGAGAAGGCGGCGCTACTCGCCGCAGAGCCAGGCGCGGATAAATATCTGCGGCGTTATACGGGTTCTGAGGAATTCATCAACGGCACCATGCGCTGGTGCCTCTGGCTCGAAGGTGCCGATCCGATAGTCCTTCGTACCCTGCCGCTGGTTCTTGGACGCGTGGAGAAGGTGCGGGAATTTCGGACGAAGAGCACAGCCGCGCCGACCCGCAGCGCGGCGCAAACGCCGTCGCTGTTTTTTTACCGCTCGCAGCCGACCACAGACTTTATCCTGATTCCCGAGGTCTCCTCCGAACGGCGGCATTACATCCCGATCGGCATCGCCAAGCCGTGGGTCGTTCCGAGCAACAAGTGCTTTGTCATTCCGACATCCGACCTGTATCTGTTCGGTGTGCTGACCTCGGCCATGCACATGGCGTGGATGCGGCAGGTAGGCGGGCGGCTGGAGTCACGTTACAGCTACTCGCGCACGATGGTCTACAACACGTTCCCGTGGCCGTCAATCGACCTGCCGATCTCTGATCGTGACGCCTTTTGCGTCCGAGAAGCGGCATCACGGATTTATTGGTCCTCGTATCACGAAGGCGGGGAAGAAGAGGACGCGGCGCTTCCGAAGGCGAAGGGGCCGACCGGCCGCCTCAGCGGCGACGCGAAAAAGAAGGCCGCCGTGGAGGCGAAGGCGCAGGCCGTCCTCGATGTGCGAAAGCGGTACCCGCTCGCCACGCTGGCCGATCTTTACGACCCGCTGACCATGCCCGCCGATCTGGTCAAGGCCCATGCCGACCTCGACCGAGCGGTTGACCAGTGTTATCGCAAGCAGCCCTTCACCTCCGACCGTCAGCGCGTGGAATTTCTCTTCGCGCTCTACGAACGCTACACCGCCCCGCTGCTGCCGGTGGAGAAGAAGGGGCGGAGGGGGAGAGGTAAGAATATAACGTAACCATTTTATTGGCATAGGTTTTGCAGGGGTAGACAAACGCCTCGGAATGTGCGATATTTTCCCTTGTCCGTTTTGATTCCCTCCACCCCTAATCCCGGTGATTGTCCATGGCTGAATTGATCGTTGCGCTGGATGTGTCAACCCCCGCAGAGGCCGAAGCGCTCGTGACGCGCCTCGGCGATGCGGTCTCGTTTTACAAGATCGGACTTGAACTCTTCAGCTCCGGAGGTCCCGATGTTGTGCGGGCCGTCACGGCACAGGGAAAGCGGGTCTTTCTCGACTTGAAACTGCATGACATCCCCCGCACCGTCGAGCGCGCCGTCACGGCGGGGGCCGCGCTGGGCGTCAGCCTCATGACGATCCACGCCTCGGGAGGCCGCGCCATGATCCGCGCCGCCGCCGAGGCTGCCCGCTCCTGCGGCGTGTCCGCGCCGCGCATCCTGGCCGTGACCGCCCTGACCAGCCTCGATCAGAACGATCTGGCCGATCTGGGAATCATCCGCCCGCTGCGCGAGCACGTCACGGCCATGGGCCTCCTCGCCGTGCGCGAAGCTGGCGCCGACGGCATTGTCTGTTCGCCACAGGAGGTCGCCGCCATGCGCGCGGCCCTCGGCCCGGCTGCCTTGCTGGTCACCCCCGGCGTGCGGCCCGCAGGTGCGGCGGTCGGCGACCAGAAGCGCGTCGCCACGCCGGCGGCCGCTGTTCGCGACGGCTCGACCCATCTTGTCGTCGGACGTCCGATCGTGGAAGCACCCGACCCCCGCGCGGCGGCCCTGGCGATTCAGGCCGAGATGCGCCAGGCGCTTTAGAATTATGACCTCCGCCGACATTCCCGCCGTCAACCGACTGTTGAAAAAGGCCTTCGCCAGCACCCCCGCGCCGGTCATTGATCTGGTTGCGGCGCAAACCCGCGACCCGTTCCACGTGCTGGTCGGCACCATCCTCTCGGCCCGCACGCAGGACGCCACCACGGCGGCGGCGTGCCGCCGTCTGTTCCCGCGTGTAAACACGCCCGACGACCTGCGGACCCTGACGGCGTCCGAGCTCGAACGCCTGATCTACCCCGTCGGCGTTTACCGCGACCAGGCCCGCCATCTGAAGGCTCTGCCCGCCGCGCT
>JBIJDW010000440.1:0-2660 GCA_044343885.1 Kiritimatiellia bacterium | reverse complement strand
GTTTTTTGTGCCGTCGGCGGGGTGCAGCCGCAATCCGAGACCGTCTGGCGCCAGGCCGACACGTATCGCGTTCCGCGCCTTGCGTTTATCAACAAGATGGACCGCATGGGCGCCGATTTTGACGCCGTGGTGACCGAGATCCGCAGCAAGCTCGGCGCGCATGCGGTGCCGCTGATGATTCCGTGGGGCCAGGCTGAGACGTTTTGCGGAGTGATCGACCTGCTCGAGATGCGCGCATTCACCTTCGAGGGCGCCGACGAGGGCCGGACGATGCAGGAGCACGCGATCCCCGACGCGCTGCAGGCGCGGGCCGCCGCCGCCCGCACGCACCTGGTCGAGCAGTTGGGCGAGTTGGACGAAGCCGTGCTTGCGGCCTACCTGGCCGATACCGCCGTTCCGGCCGACGTGCTGCGCCCCGCAATCCGGCGCGCGGTTATCGCTCACGCGCTCGTGCCGGTGCTGTGCGGCTCGGCGCTGCGCAACAAAGGCGTGCAGAAGCTCCTCGATGCCGTGGTCGCCTATCTCCCGTCGCCCGCCGATGTCGGGGCGATTCAGGCAACGGATGTCAAGAGCGGCGCGGCCGTGACGCGGAAGCACGACGACACCGAACCCCTCACGGCGCTGGTCTTCAAAGTGGCCACCGATCCCTACGTGGGCAAGCTCTTTTTTGTCCGGCTTTACGCCGGCCGGTTGCGCAAGGGGCAGAATGTCTACAATCCTCGCGTTAAGGAACGTGAGCGGGTGATGAAGCTGGTTCGGCTCTTCGCCGACGCCCAGGAAGAGGTCGATGAACTCGCCACGGGGGACATTGGCGCGGTGGTCGGGCTCAAGGCCGCGACCACGGGCGACACCTTGTGCGCCGAACATCAGCCGGTCGCCCTCGAGCGCATTCAGGCTCCCGAGCCGGTCATGTTCATGGCCATCGAGCCGAAAACACAGGCCAATCGCGAAAAATTGAACGACGCTTTAAAGCAGCTCTCCGCAGAAGATCCCACCTGCGTGGTTCGGACCGATTCCGAGACCGGGCAGTTGATTCTGAGCGGAATGGGCGAGCTGCACTTGGAGATCTTGGTGGATCGACTCCGCCGGGAATTCAAGGTGGAAGCCAACACCGGCCGTCCGATGGTCTCCTACTACGAGACCGTGACGTCGACCGGCAGGGCTGATTATATCTTTGACCGCGACCTTGGTGGCAAGCGCCACTATGCCCGTGTCGTGGTGGAAGCGGCGCCGCGCGAGCGGGGCAGCGGCCATGCGGTGGAAATCGCATGCAGTCGCAAGGCCCTGCCCGACGAGGCGCTGGTGGCCTGCATCGAGCAAGGCTTGCTCGACGGCATCCTGACGGGAGTGCTCGCGCGCTACCCGTTGACCGATGTCGTGGCGCGCGTCACGGAAGTGAGCATCGCAGACGAGGACTCCGCCACGGATGTGGCGTTCCGAACGGCTGCGGTGATGGCCTTCCGAGAGGCTGCGCAAGCGGCGGCTCCAGAGTTGCTGGAGCCGATCATGTCCCTCGCCATTGTGACCCCGCCGGACCATGTCGGCGAGATCATGGGGGATATCAACGGGCGCCGCGGACACGTGTGCGATATGACGGTGCGTGGAGACATGCAGCTCGTTCGTGCACGGGTGCCATTGGCGGAGTTATTCGGGTATTCAACGGTGATTCGGTCGTTATCGCGTGGCCGCGCAAGCTACACGATGGAGCCCGATGCATTCGCCGTGGTGCCGCGGACAGTTAGGGAACACGTATTGAACAGGTGACGAGAGCATGCAAAGTCAGCGCATACGCATCCGTTTGCAGGCATACGACCACAGGGTTCTGGACCAGGCCGTCGGTGACATCATCGAAACGGCTCGTGGGACAGGCGCGCAGGTGGTGGGGCCGATTCCGCTTCCGACGCGGATCGAGCGCTTCACGGTCAACCGCAGTCCGCATGTGGACAAGAAGTCCATGGATCAATTCGAAATGCGGACTCACAAGCGGTTGCTCGACATCGTCAGTCCGACGGCCAAGACGGTCGACGAGCTGAAGAAACTCAACCTGCCGGCCGGCGTGGACATCTCCATTCGAATTTAAGGACGGTGAGGAACCATGGAAGGCTTGATTGGAAAGAAAGTTGGCATGACGCAAGTCTGGGACGCGAATGGGCGCCAGATTGCGGTCACGGTGCTGGAAGTCGGCCCTTGCCCGGTCATCCAAGTGAAGACCGCGGCTAAGGACGGCTACGTTGCCGTGCAAGTAGGGTTTGGATCGCAGAAGGCGCACCGCTTGACGAAGTCTGCGGTGACGCGTTACACCCAAGCGGGCGTGGCGCCGTGCCGGATGCTCCACGAGTTCAAACTGGACACGGGCGAGGCCGTCGCGGTGGGGCAGGCGATCGACGTCGGCATGTTCGACGGCGTGAAGTTTGTCGACGTGCAGGGCGTGACCAAGGGACGCGGGTTTGCGGGCGTCGTCAGACGCTATCGCATGGCCGGCGGTCCGAAGACGCACGGCGGCCACTCGAAGAACCGCGTCGGTTCGATCGGTGCGCGTGACTTGCCCGGCTGGGTCGAGAAGGGCAAGCGGATGCCGGGCCACATGGGTTCGGTGTCTCGCACGACGCAGAACCTCACGGTTGTGCAGGTGCGCAAAGAGGATAATCTGCTGTTGGTCG
>JBIJDW010000110.1:0-8878 GCA_044343885.1 Kiritimatiellia bacterium | reverse complement strand
CGATGATGAAGACCGCCGATGAAATCTTTCCCGAATCCGTCTTCGCCATCCATCTGGATCATGGCGACGAGGAAACCTGCATGGATTGCATCAACTCCGGCGTCTATTCGTCGGTGATGATCGACGCGTCCCACCACCCCCTCGAGAAGAACATCGAGATCACCAAGCGCGTCGTCGACGCCGCCCATGCCAAGGGGTTGGTCGTCGAGGCCGAGCTCGGGCTGCTGAAGGGCATCGAAGAGGACGTCGTCGCCGCCGACCATGTTTACACCAAGCCGGAAGAAGCCGAGTATTTCGTCAAGCAGACTGGTGTCGACTCCCTCGCCTGCGCCATCGGCACCTCGCATGGCGCCTTCAAGTTCAAGGGCGACCAGAAGCTCCGCTTCGACATTCTCGTCGAGATCCAGAAACGCCTGCCCCGCTTCCCGCTAGTCATGCACGGCTCGTCCTCGGTTCCCAAGGAAGAGGTCGCCCGCATCAATGCCGCGGGCGGCAACATCAAGGGCGCCTCGGGCGTGGACGCCGACCAGTTCCTCGGCGCCGCCAAACTCGGCGTAACCAAGATCAACATCGACACCGACGGCCGCTTGGTCTGGTGCCGCGTCCACCGCGAGTTCTTCCGCGACCACCCCGAGATGTTCGACCTGCGCGACCCGGGCAAGGTTTTTATCCCCGAATACGCCGCGTTTATTGCCGCCAAGAACGTCAAGCTTGGCTCGGCGGGCCGGCTCGACGCCGTCCGAGCGGCCTGCAAATAGTCCCCCCTCCCTCTGCGGCGGGCGGCGCTAGCCGCCCGCCGCGTGTCTTTTCGAGAGTCATTGTTTAACCCACAGGAGTCAGTTATGGCAGAAAAAATCATGGTGGACGGCAACCAGGTCGCCGCCGAAGTCGCTTTTGCATGCAGCGAGGTTGCCGCAATCTATCCCATCACCCCGTCGTCCAACATGGGCGAGTGGGCCGATGAATGGGCTGCCAAGGGCTTGAAGAACATCTGGGGCACCGTGCCGCAGGTGGTCGAGTTGCAGTCCGAGGGTGGAGCGGTCGGCGCCGTGCATGGCGCGCTCACCACCGGCGCCCTGACCACGACGTTCACCGCCTCGCAAGGGCTGCTGCTGATGATTCCCAACATGTACAAGATCGCCGGCGAGCTTACGCCGACCGTCTTCCACGTCAGCGCGCGCGCCCTCGCCGCCCAGGGCCTCTCGATCTTTGGCGACCACAGCGACATCATGGCCTGCCGCCAGACCGGCTTCGCGATGCTGTGCGCCAACAGCGTCCAGGAAGTCATGGACATGGCGACGATCTCCCACGCCGCAACGCTTGAGACCCGCATTCCCTTCATTCATTTCTTCGATGGCTTCCGCACCTCCCATGAAGTGCAAAAGATTGACGCCGTCAGTTCCGACACCATCCGCGCGATGATTGACGACACCTTCGTCGCCGCCCACCGCGCCCGCGCCCTCAGCCCCGAAAAGCCCACCCTCCGCGGCACCGCGCAGAATCCCGATGTCTATTTCCAGGGCCGCGAGACGGTCACCCCTTATTACACCGCGACCCCCGGCATCGTCCAGAAGACCATGGACAAGTTCGCCGCACTCACCGGCCGCTCGTACAAGCTCTTCGACTACGTCGGCGCGCCCGACGCCGAACATGTCATCGTCATTATGGGTTCCGGCGCCGAAGCCGTCCATGAGACCGTCGAGGAATTGGTCCGGAAGGGCGAGAAACTGGGCGTCATCAAGGTGCGTCTCTACCGTCCGTTCGACGCCCTGGGCTTCGCGCGCGCGATTCCGAAGACCGTCAAGACCCTCACCGTGCTCGACCGCTGCAAAGAGCCCGGCGCGATCGGCGAGCCGCTCTATGTTGATATCCGCACCGCGCTCGGCGAGATCATGCAGTACAAGCTCGCCGACATCCGGTCCTGGATCCCGACCTACGGCGGCCGCTACGGCCTCGGCTCGAAGGAGTTCACCCCCGCGATGGTCAAGGCGGTTTTTGACAACGCCAAGAGCGCCGCGCCGATGAATCATTTCTCCGTCGGCATTCACGACGATCTCACCGGCCTGAGCCTCTCCATCCCGGAAGATTTCAGTCTGACGGACGAAGGCCGCAAGGAGTGCATGTTCTACGGTCTCGGAGCCGACGGCACCGTCGGCGCGAACAAGAACTCGATCAAGATCATCGGCGAGGACACCGACAATTTTGCCCAGGGCTACTTCGTCTACGACTCGAAGAAGGCTGGCGCGATCACCGTCTCCCACCTCCGCTTCGGCCCGCATCTCATCCGCAGCACGTATCTCTGCACCAAGCCGGACTTCGTGGCCTGCCATAACTTCTCTTTCCTCGAGAAGTACGACATGCTCGCCAACATCCGCCCCGGCGGCACCTTCCTCCTCGCCTCGCCCTTCGAGGCGGACCAGGTGTGGGAGAACATCCCCGACGAGGTGGCGCGGCAGATCATCGCCAAGAAACTCAACTTCTACGTGGTCAACGCGCTGAAGCTCGATCACGAACTTCACCTCGGCGGCCGCATCAACACGATCATGCAGACCGCGTTCTTCAAGATCTCCGGCATCCTGCCCGCCGACGAGGCGATCGCCGCCCTCAAGAATGCGGCCAAAAAGACCTATGGCAAGAAGGGTGATGCCGTCGTCAAGATGAACTGGGACGCCATCGATGCCGCCTCCGACGCGGTCAAGCGGGTTGCCTATCCGGCCCGCCCCGCTGGCAAGGTGCAGATGCCCAAGGTTGTCTCCGACCTGGCTCCCGCCTTTGTGAAGACCGTGACCGCCGAGATCATGGCGCAGCGCGGCGATGCCCTGCCTGTCTCCAAGATGCCCGATGACGGCACCTGGCCCACCGCTACCACGCAGTGGGAGAAGCGCAACATCGCCACCGACATTCCCGTGTGGGACCCCGCCACCTGCATTCAGTGCATGCAGTGCTCGCTGGTCTGCCCGCACGCCTCGATCCGCGGCAAGGTCTACGATCCCGCCGCGCTCGCCAAGGCACCGACGACCTTCAAGTCGGCCGATGTCAAGGGCGTGGTCGGCAAGAGCTTCCCGGGGTTCAAATATACCATCCAGGTCGCCCCCGAGGATTGCACGGGCTGCGGCGTCTGCATCCAGCGCTGCCCCGCCAAGAACAAGGCCAACCCGGCCCTGAAGGCCATCAATCTGGCACCGCAGATTCCGCTGCGCGCGTCCGAGGCGGCCAACTGGGAGTTCTTCCTCGGCCTGCCCGAGGCCGATTGCACCAAGATCGGCGCCACGACGATCCAGGGGAGCCAGCTCAAGCGGCCGCTCTTCGAGTTCTCCGGCGCCTGCGCCGGCTGCGGCGAAACCCCCTACATCAAGTTGCTCACCCAGCTTGCGGGCGACCGCCTGCTGATCGGCAACGCCACCGGTTGCTCATCGATCTACGGCGGCAACCTGCCCACCACGCCCTATTGTCAGCGCGCGGATGGACGCGGCCCGGCTTGGGCGAACTCGCTCTTCGAGGACAATGCCGAGTTTGCCCTTGGGATGAGATTGACCTCCGACAAACTCAACGTCTACGCACGGGAGCTGATCGGACAGGTGCTTGCCTCCGAAACCTGCCCGGCCGCGCTGAAGGCTGTGGGGCTGAAGATACAGGATGCCGACCAGAAGACATCTGAAGGCGTCGAGGCCATGCGCGGGCTGGTCGCCGAGTTGAAGACGCTGATTGGCGACGGCTCCTGCTGCGCCATCTGCAAGAACCTGCTCGGCGTGGCCGACTACCTGATCCGCAAGTCGGTGTGGGCGGTTGGCGGCGACGGCTGGGCATATGACATCGGCTACGGCGGTCTGGACCACGTCCTCGCCACCGGCCGCAACGTCAAGATACTCGTCCTCGATACCGAGGTCTATTCCAACACCGGCGGCCAGGCGTCCAAGTCCACGCCGCTCGGCGCGATCGCCAAGTTCGCGGCAGCCGGCAAGCCGCAGATGAAGAAGAACCTCGGCATGATCTCGATGACGTACAAGAACATCTACGTCGCGCAGGTTAGCTTGGGTGCAAACGCGGCGGCCACGGTTAAGGCGTTTGTCGAGGCCGAGGCCTACGACGGTCCGGCTATCATCATTGCCTATTCACACTGCATCGCGCATGGCATCGACATGAGCCTTGGCTTGGAGAACCAGAAGCTCGCCGTTGAAACCGGCCACTTCCCGCTTTACCGCTACAACCCGGAACTCGCGATCGAGGGCAAGAACGCCTTGCAGCTCGACAGCAAGGCGCCGACCCAGTCGTTCGCCGAGACCGCGCTTCAGGAGAACCGCTTCAAGCAGCTCCTGACGCTCAATCCGAATGCCAAGGAAATGCTGGCCACGGCGGAAAAGAAGTTCCGTGAGAACTTCGAGATGCTGCAGGCTTTGGCCAATCTGCCGAGGTCTTAAGCAGCATACGCGCGAAGCGGATACGGCAGCGGCGGCCTCGCCTCTGCCGTATGCCTGATGAAGAGGCGACTGGCGCTGGCATTACGGCCCGACGGACCGTTTTTTCCAGCGCCAATTTTTCTAGGGAGACACGATCATGAGAAACCCGTGGGCCCTCGCCGTGCTGGTGGGATTGGGAGGTTTCGCCGGCACGCTGGCCCGTTACGGCCTGAGCCTGGCGTCGCAGCGGTTCTCGTTTGAGTGGCCCCTGGGAACTCTGGCATCCAACGTCCTAGGGTGCCTCCTGATCGGAAGCATCACGGGGTTGTCTGCGCGCGTTGAAACGATCACGCCCGAAGTTCGTCTCGTGCTCGCCACGGGATTCTGCGGTGGCTTCACCACCCTGTCCTCGCTGATTTACGAGACGGGCGAGATGCTCCGGGCCAGCGAACACTGGCAGGCGACCCTGTATGTCGCCGGATCGTTTGTTGCTTCCATGATCGCCTTTGTTCTCGGTCTCGTGGCCGTGCGCATGCTGATCAAACCGGGAAGCGGACTCTGGAGCTGAAGCTCATTTTATTTTGACGATCCAGGGAGAAGAATGGGGGCGCGCACGAACAGCCGCAACGTGTAAACCACCAGGAGCACGACGCCCAGCGTCAGAATGGCCATGTAGGCGCTTGTGGCGGCGACCACGTTGGTCAACTGCACACAACTCGCTGACTGGGGTGTCAAGAGAGTAAATCTCAGCGCATTGACACCTTTCGCCAGCAGCCAGCCCATGCCGTAGACGGAACTCAGAATCCCCAGCGCATGGACCAGTTGAAGACCGACAAGACCCCAACGACGCCCCTTGCTGTAGCCAGTCACTGTCAGACAGGCCTCATGCACCGGCATCAGCAGCGCCAGTAAAATATAGTAAATCCCGCCAATGCCCGTACCTGGAATACCTGCTATCATGATTTAATGTCCTTTCTCGTATACCGTTAGCCGCTTGCGCAGCACCCACTCCTGCCAGATGGCCTGCAACATAAAAACACTGTTGACCGTCCGCAAAACGAAGAAACTCGGCAAACTTGCCAACGCTTTCCATACTTCCCCGCGTTCAGCCGCCTTGATGAGCACGGGCACGGCTACCGCCGGCGCGTCAATCAGATAGCCAAGCAAGAACAGCGGACTGACGAAAATGGCAAATAGCGGCAGCAAAAAGAGGTAGGCAATGGAAGCAAAAATGGCATCCCATAAGGAGATAATCACGGCCGAACGTAAAAAAGGTATGTGCAGCAGTTGGCGCCAGTGAACCACTACGTTTTGAATAAACCCGTGTGACCAGCGCCGAAGCTGCTTGCTCATGAATGCGTAGTTATTCGGTTCTACCGGATAGCAGACCGCCGCCGGTATAAATCGAACGCCCTGATGTGCGGCGTAGAAACTCCACGTCAGATCCATGTCTTCGGCCATCGTACGCGTCCGCCAACAACCATTGGCACGCAGAATGTCGGTGCGATAGACGGAAAAACAGCCCGACGAGATCAACGGACGTTCGTAGTAATCCTGAATCGGCTTGTAGAAGGAAAAGGCGAACAGGTACTCAATGTACCGCCCACGCTCCCAAACGGTGTTCACGAAACGCGGCAATACCAGCCCGCAAGCAGCCGCGATCTTGGGATCGTCTAGCGCTTTCATCAAGAGTTCGATGGCGTCGGGCGCCAATGTCGTATCGGCATCAATAGCCATCGTGAACTCCGTTTTCACGAAGTTCATCGCAAAATTCTGCGCGCCGGCTTTGGATCCTGAGTTCTGCGGTGGGCGAAGCACGGTGACGCCAAAGCCACTGGCGATCTCCGCCGTGTTGTCGGTGGAACAGTCGTCAATCACCAGAACTTCTTCAGGCAATAGCGTCTGCGCTTGCAAGCTGCGCAACGTATCCGCCAGCGTGGTTCCTTCGTTGTAGGCAGGAATCAGAACAGTCAGGCGACTGCTCGCTAAGGGTTCACTCAAAAAGGCCTCTTATGGTGAAGTGGGATCGCGACGTGAACGGGTCCGATAGGCTTCCGTGGAGATCAGTCTGAATCAGCTCGTTCATGTGTTCAGTTTGCCAAAACGGAGTCGAGATGTCAAGTGCCACAATACGCGCCACAATACGCGCTCATAATGACCTGTACACCGGCCCAGCAAAGCTTGCAATCGCATCCCGACCAAGGTATCCTGAACGGCGCTGATGAAACCGTACGACCTGATTTACGTCTTGCACCGAGAGGAGCCTTCGGAGACCTTTATCCGCCGCGAGATCGACGCCCTGCGCGCGATCGGCATCCCCGTGCGTGTCCATATCCTCGACGAACCGCGGGTAGAAGCTGCCGTCCCTCCCGGCCTGCGCCGCGCCCTCCTCCGCCAACTCGTCATTCGCCTCCTTGCACCACCGTTCTCCCTCGCGTATGCGGGCAGACTCATTCGTCACGCACCCCGCGCGCTCCGTCTCGCGGTCGAGGCTTCCGCACTCCCCTGCCCCCGCATCCACGCCCAATTCGCCTGGAGCGCAGCCGACGCCTCGGCCCTGGCCGCCGCCGCCCTCGGCATCCCCTGGACATGCAGCGTTCACGCGTGGGATGTGTTCACCCGCCCGAGCTGTGAAACCCGCGCCCGCCTCGCCACGGCGGCGGGCGTCACCGCCTGCACCCAGCGGGCCGCCGATGCCCTGTGCGCGGCAGGCATTCCCGCGGCGCGCATCCGCGTGATCCGTCACGGACTGAATCCCTCCGCTTTCCCATTCGATCCCATCCGCCCGGCAGATCACATCGCCGCCGTCGGCCGCCTAGTCCCCAAAAAGGGATTCGATACGCTGCTGGACGCGTGTGCGCTTCTCCGCAAAGCGAGCGTTCCCTTCACCTGCACCCTCGTCGGCGACGGCCCGGAACGCGACCACCTGGAACGGCAGGCTGCCGCCGCCGGCATTTCAGATGCCGTGATCTTCACCGGCTGGCTTTCGCCGGACGGCGCGCAACGCGTCATCGCCGGCGCTACGGTGCTCGTCCATCCCTCGCGCCGCCTCGTCAACGCCGATGCCGACGGCTTTGCCAACGTTCTCTCTGAGGCGATGTTCCTCGGCACACCGATCATCACGACGCCGGCCGGCGCCGCCACCGAACTGCTGTGCGACAGCGCCCGCTTCGTCCCCACCGACGACCCCGAAACGCTCGCGGAGGCACTCTCCAGTCTGCTCCGGAGCCCGGAAACCTGCCGCCGCCTCGCCGCCGCAGCGCGGCAGACCGCCGACAGGCACCTCGACCAAAACCGTCTCATCCGCCAACTGGCGACGTTTCTGGAGGAAATATCGCGCGCCGAGGCTTGACATTCCGACCCGGTTCAGAGGAAACTGTACGCCACGCCTTGCTGCGCCTGTCGCGCGGTTTATGCGCGACTTGGAGACCCTCATGGAAGCGTTGCTCAACTTGCTGAAGCAGAATGCGCGGGAATCGGACGATACCCTCGCGAAGATGCTGAACACCACGGCGACCGATGTGCATGCGCGCATCGCGGCGCTGGAGGCGTCCGGCGTGATCCGCGCCTATCAGGCTGTGGTCAACACCGACATCATCGCGGACCACAACGATGTCTGCGCCGTGATCGAGCTGCGCATCCGTCCCGAGCGCGAGGGCGGTTTCGACCGCATCGCGCAGCGGATCGGCAGGTTCCCGCAGGTGGTCTCCATGTTCCTGATGTCGGGCGGCTACGACCTGCTGCTGTTCGTCACGGGCCGCAACCTCCAGGAGGTCGCCGGCTTTGTCAGCGGCACACTCGCCCCGATCGACGGCGTGCTGTCGACCGCCACCCACTTTATGCTTAAAACCTACAAGGACCACGGGGTCCTCATGACCGGTGAAGAAAATGACCAACGCCTCACAATCTGTCCGTGATTTCGTCGCCCCGCATGTGCGCGGCCTTCCCAAGTCCGGGATCCGGGCCTTTTTCGATATTGTCGCCAGCCGCAAAGACGTGATCTCGCTGGGAATCGGCGAACCCGATTTCCCAACGCCATGGCATATCCGTGCGCGCACGATTGAGGCGATCGAGTCGGGCGCCACCCGCTACACGTCGAATCTCGGATCGCCCGAGCTGCGCCAGGCCATTGCCGCCTACACCGAGCGCGCCTTTCACGTGAGCTACGACTGGAAAAACGAGATCGTCGTCACGGTCGGTGTGAGCGAGGCCTTCGACATCGCCTTCCGCGCCACGCTTTCGCCGGGTGACGAGGTGCTCTATCACGAGCCCGCCTTTGTCGCCTACGCGCCGCTCATGCGCACCACGCACGCCGTGCCGGTGGCCGTGGCCACCCATCGCGCCAATGATTTTCGCGTGCAGGTTTCGGAACTCGAGAAGAAGGTGACGCCGCGCACCCGCGCCCTTTTCCTCAACTACCCCAACAACCCGACCGGTGCCGCCCTGAGGCGGTCGGATGTCGAGGCGCTGGCCGCCTTCGC
>JBIJDW010000439.1:0-2673 GCA_044343885.1 Kiritimatiellia bacterium | reverse complement strand
CGCGGGCGACGCACTGGAGATCGCCGACCTTCGCGGCGCCATCGCCGGCGACGGCCGCGCCACCGTGCGCAACGTGACCCGCGCGACGACGTTCACCGTGACCGCAATCCTCAGTGAACGACAGAAAACGCTGCTGCTCAACGGCGGCTTGCTCGCGGCGGTCGCCCGGGGGCTGGTGTCCTGAGGCACTGACTACCGAAACTCGGCCCATTCCGGTTCGGTGGCGAAGACCCAGCGGTAATACTCGGATCCCTGCAGGTCCGCGGCGGCGTCTTCGTCGATGATAACCGTGCACCGCGGGTGCAGTTGCAGCGCGGAGGCGGTCACCATCGCGGTGATCGGCCCCTCGACCGCCCGCGCGAGGATGGCGGCCTTTTCTTGACCGGTCACGAGTAGCAGACAGCGCCGGCTTTCTTGAATGGTGCCCACGCCCATGGTCAGCGCGCGCGCCGGCACGCGCTGCATGTCGCCGCCAAACAGGGCTGCATTCTGACCGCGTGTGGAGGGGGTCAACGCCTTTTCGCGCGTGCGGGATTGCAGGGCCGAGAGCGGTTCGTTGAAGCCGATATGGCCGTCCGATCCGATGCCGAGCAACTGCAGATCGATGCCGCCGCACTCCACGATCTGACGCTCGTACCGCTCGCATTCCGCGCTCAGATCGGGCGCTATGCCGTTGAGCACGTGGGTGTTGCGTGGATCGATGTTGACGTTCCGGAACAGAAGCCGGTTCATGTACTGGCGGTAGGAATCAGGATGTTCCGGCGCCAAGCCCACGTACTCGTCGAGGTTAAAAGTCCGGCAGAGCGAGAAGTCGAGGCCGTCCTCGCGATGACGGCGTGCCAGTTCGGCATAAACGCGTTCCATGGTCCGGCCCGTGGCGAGTCCTAGAACCAGTTTGGGTTGATGATGCAGCGCCCGCGCAATCAGGTTTGCGGTGAGCGCGGCGGCCGACTCGGCTGTGGGGCGAATGATGACTTCCATGCGGGGGTTCCTATCTCATGCGGGCGGTCATCCGGTTGCGGACGTCGGTCTCGAAACGGCGGATGCTCGCGGTGACGTAATCGATCGGATCGCGCGTGTCGTCCGCGATCAGCGGGGTCAGGTCCATGGCGAAGGCGGCCATTTCGCAGGTGTCGGCCGCGTGCGATTCGAGCAGCGTCGCGTTGGCGCGATTGCGGCCCAGGGTCGCGAGATCGTAGCGTTTGCCGCCGGCGATCTGCGAATCGTAAACGCCGTAAAGCGCGGCCTGCAGGTTCGGACGCGCGCTGACGTCCAGCACAACCTTCTCGTTGTCGGGCAGCCAGTCGAGATTGCGCCAGACCTCGCATCCGCAGACCCGCGCCGGGCGTTGCGCCGGGGGGAGGCGGCGGCAGGCGGCGATGACGGCCAGGGCGACGGCGACGTGGGTGTCGTGCTTGTCGGCCGGATTGTGCGTGTAAACCACCTGTGCCCGCGTCGCCCGCAGCAGCGCGGCCAAGTCGTTGACGAGATCGGGGCTGCCGGCGACCTTGGCCTCGGCCGACGTGAAGTCGAGTTGTGCGATGAAGCTGTACCGTCCAATCTGGGCGGCCGTCCGCTGCTCGGCGCGCCGGATGCGGCACAGGTCGTCGTTGGACACGCCGGCATAGGGGCCGATGCGCGCCGATCCCGCTCCGTTCGTGCACGTGATGCCGCCGAAGCGCGGGGACGGTGCATCGAAACAGGCCAGGATGCCGTGCATGGCCATGAACTCGATGTCGTCCTGATGGGCCCCGATGCCGAGATGCGTCGCACGCGCCAGCGCGTCGGCAACCGGCGTGCCATCGGGAATAAAAAGATCGGCGGTGGCATGATGCAGTTTCATGCGGGCATCCTTTCCGGCAGACTGGCGGCGGCCACGGCCTGGCCGACGCGGCGGCTCTGCTCGTCCGGGGCGCTCACGTCGATGCGCGCGGCGCATTCCGGTAAAGATCGTTGAATCGGGCGGTCGGCAGGAATCCGGGATCCAGCGGCGCCACCCGCGTGTTGTTGGATTTGGGTGTAGGCATAACGGTAACGTCAGTTGATGGAAAAGAATAACACAACGATTCGGCCCTGCCAACAGCGTGGTAACCGTGACCATATAGAAAAAGGGGTCCCGGTAATCGGGCAATGATCTCATGGTGGTCTCTTCTCCTTAGAGCTTTCGCGCCCCGTCTAGGCCTGTGCCTGCGGCAGGGCGCGTTCGTAATCGTCGTCGCCCAAGACCGTGCGCAACATCGCCAGGACATTCTCGGGTGGCGTGCCGACCTGGATGGCGTGCGCTGGCGCGGCGATGTAGCCGCCCCTGGCGCCGAGCACCTCGATCAACCGCTGGCACTCGGCCCGCACCGTCGCCGGGTTGCCATGCGGCAAAAGATGCTGCACGCTGATGGCGCCCTGGAAGGAGAGCCGGTCGCCATACGCGCGCTTGAGCCGCTCCGGCTCCATACCGGTTGCGTCGGTCTGCACGGCCTCCAGCGTGTCGAGACCCGCATCGAGCAGGTCGGGGATGACATCAAAGACGGCCCCGTCGCTGTGGAGCAGGCAGTGTGCACGGGGCGCCAGCCGGCGGACGGTATTCGTCAGCCGCCGGTGGAACGGTTGCAGGACCTCGCGGTACGCATCCCGCGACATGAGCAGTCCCTGCTGCGTGCCGAGGTCGTCGGCAAAGAA
>JBIJDW010000109.1:0-8891 GCA_044343885.1 Kiritimatiellia bacterium | reverse complement strand
TCATCACGGCGATGAAGGCGGCGCGCATCGCCACCTCGGTCTTGCCGTAGCCGGCATCGCCGCAGATAAGCCGATCCATGGGGCGCGGCGCGGCCATGTCGGCCTTGACCTCGACGATGACGCGCGCCTGGTCCACCGTCTCCTGATAGGGGAACGAGGCTTCAAAAGCGTGCATCCAGAGCGGCGCGATGTCGAAGCTGAGGCCGGGACTGAACTGCCGCTTGGCCTGGGTGTCGAGGAGCGCGGCGGCCAGGTCGGCAATGGCGCGTTCGGCGTCGGTCTTCTCGCGCATCCAACGCTGGCCGCCGAGGCGATGGAGCGGGGCGGCGTGGCCGCCGACGCCGACATAGCGGCTGAGCAGGTGGACATGCGAGACCGGGACGTGAAGCTTGGTGTCGTCGGCGTATTCGAGGGTAATCACCTCGGAACGACGGCCGTCGATTTCCACCTCGGTCGTTCCGATGTAACGGCCGATGCCGTGATCGAGATGGACGACCCGGTCACCGGGCTGAAGGTCGGCGATGGTGTCGAGGCGCTGACCGGTGGCCGGGGCGCTTCGGGGACGAACCGGGGTGTGCTTGCGAACGGCGTAAAGATCGGGCTGCGCGAGGAGGGTGAGGGCGCAAGCGGGCGGCTCGGCGAGGGTGAAGCCGCCGGAGAGCGGCAGGCGCAGGAGGGCGACCCCGCCGCCGGCCGGGAGTTCTTGGGCGAGGGTCTCGCAGGCGCCCGGCGTGTCGGCGCAGACGACGGCGAAGCCGCCCGCACGGGCGAAGGCGGCGAGCGGCGCGAGCAGCCGCTGCCGGGCCGTCGCGAGCAGATCGG
The DNA here is from genome assembly GCA_044343885.1 of Kiritimatiellia bacterium. Classification (GTDB taxonomy): domain Bacteria; phylum Verrucomicrobiota; class Kiritimatiellia; order RFP12; family JAAYNR01; genus VGWG01. Next base: position 8,069 of record JBIJDW010000109.1, on the reverse strand, counting down.
GATGGGCCGGGTCGTCGCCAAAACCGGACACGCCGGCGACCGGAGCGATGGCGAGGGGAAGCGCGGGCAGCGCAGGCGGGGGCGGATCGCCGGTGACCAGATCGAGAGCGGGGGCGCATGCGGCGAGGCGGCGGACGAGATCGTCCCACGGAAGCAGGCCGGGAAACTCGGCCGCGCGGGTCTCAGCGTAGTGGCGGATGCGGTCGTGATCGAGGCGCAAAATCACCGTGCCGCGCGGCAGAAGATCGGTGAGCAGGACGGCGCCGGGCGGATTGCACGGGGCGAGTTCGGCCCCGGTGACCCGTTCGACCGAGGTCTGGGATGCGGGGTCGAAGCGACGCAGCGATTCGATCCGGTCATCGGTGAACTCCACGCGCAGGGGAAGGGCGTCGGTGGCGGGCCAGACGTCGAGGATGCCGCCGCGCACGGCAAGTTCGCCTTTTTGCGAAACTTCAGGGGCGCGGGTATAGCCGGCGGCGACGAGGTCGGCGATCAGGGCGTTCAGGTCGGTCTCGCCGTTCAGGGCGAGCGTCCGGGTCGCGCGCGCAACGGCGTCCGGGTCGGGCACCGATTGCTGCAGCGTATGGGCGGAGGCGACCAGGATGGGGCAGGGTTGCGTGCGCAAGGTCCGGATGGCCAGGAGGCGCGCCCCCTCCAGTTCGCGGTCCGCGTCGCCGGCTTCGATGGCGGGGAGCAGTGCGACAGGCTGACCGGTCTCGCGGGCGAAGGCGAGGAGATCGCCGGTAACAGACTCCTGCTCGATCGAGCCGGCGGTGATGACCAGGATCGGCGCGGCGGGATAGAGGCGTCCCAGGGCGAGGGCGGTGAGCGCGGCCGACGCGCCGGGGAGGAGGGGAAGCGAAAAAGCCGTGACACCCGGCGGCACGGCCGCAAGCGCGGCGCGCAGGGCGTCGGTCATGCGGTCACTAATGGCGTGCGCAGCCGGCAGAGGTTGGATAGCCTCTGCCGAAGCCTGCGCGCGGCCTCTGGATGGCGGAATCCGAGTCACTGTCCACGGGTCCCTCGAGCGGCCGCGTTGAATGCGCCTCTTATTTCTTATCCGCCGCCTGCACGGTGAATGCCACCGTGTCTGACGTGAGGCGGACCGGCTTTTCATTCTGAATGGTCACCAGCGTGACGGCCAGTGTGTAATCGCCGGCCTCGGTGAAGTAGGCCATGCGGGCGATGCCGCGGGAGCCAAAGGCGAGACGGGTCACCGGAATGTCGTATGTCTTGCCGGGCTCCAGGGTGATGGGGTTTCCCATCCGGAATTCCATCGTCATGGCCACCAGGTTGTCGATGGTGACGGCGCCAGTCCCCTCGAGTTTCAGGTCGAGTTGGGATTCATCGCCTCCGATCGGGAAGGGTTGGGCGCTTTCGGAGTGATTGGTGATCCGAAGCGTGAAGTCCACCTTGGGGGCGGCCGGGGCGGCCTTTCCTGATGTCCGCAGGTTTTTCAGCAGGTCACGGAAAGCCGAGCCGCTCTGGGCAGGATCCAGCGCGTAGGTGTTCTTGTTGGCTATCAGCGTGGCGGCGAGCGCCTTGGGCGCAACCGCCGGGGTCTTGGTTCCTTCGACCTTCACAGCCGCATTCGACTGTTCGGCCACGGCTGCACAACCCATAGCCGCGACGCAAACCGCGATCAGAACGGAATCCTTCATGGTGTCTATTCTCCTCTCTAGCTTCAGTTATTGCGTAACAACAGGTCACGCCGAACCACATGTGGGACTAGGGTATCATTTTCCGCGTCCGTGTCAATAGGTCACTCGTTCTGCCTGACTGTGAGAGGACGAGATTGACATCATTGACCTTTTTGACCAGAATGACCGTGTTGTCAATAATGTCAATGGCGTCAACACGGTCAACAAGGTCCTCAAGGCCCCAGCAGGGACGGGCCTTCCCTCGGCCCCCCAGTGTGCTCACAGCGTGTCCACCGGGCTGACCACTCCCATCGCCCCCTTGTTCAGTACATGCGTGTAGATCATCGTCGTCTTCACGTGTCTGTCCTTGAGTCGGGAATCCCGCCTGTGATACCATCGCCGCCCTGACATCAGGCAATCAGAACAGGAGCGCAGAAAAAATGCAGATGAAACACGTGGTCATGCTGGACAAGCGTCATGTCGAATTGCAGACGCTGTCCCTGGATGAGACGCTGGGCGCCGATGAGTTCCGCGTTCGAACGGAACGGACCTTCATCAGCGCGGGAACCGAGCTGGCGAATTACACCGCGAAGGAGCCCGCCGTCTATCAGAAGGGCTCGTGGTGCGCCTACCCGTGGCGCGCGGGCTACGCCAATGTGGGCGTGGTCGAGGCGCTGGGATCGGCTGTGACGCGGGTAGCGAAGGGACAGCGGGTCTTCAGCTACAGCGCGCATGCGTCGCATGTGACGATCAGCCAAGACTCCTTTTTTGTCGCGGTGCCCGATGGAATCGATCCGGCCGTGGCGGCGGCTTCCCGCATGGCCGGCATTGCAACTTCGGCCATGGCGATCGCGGACCGAACCCAGCACCAGCCAGTTGTGCTCGTCATGGGACTGGGGATTGTTGGCAATCTGGCCGCACAATCGTTCCGGGCGCTCGGCGGCAAAGTGGTCGGCGTCGATCCGATTGCGGCGCGGCGGCAGTTGGCCGAACGGTGCGGACTGGCTCGCACGCTTCCGGGCGGCGACACGTCCGACATTCAGCAGGGTCTCAAGCGACTGGTCGGCGTGGAGCAGGCGGACATCTGCATCGATGCCAGCGGGCTGACCCCCGTGGTCTTGCAGGCGCTGGCCCTGACCGCCAATGTGGGGCAGTTGATTCTGCTGGGTTCGCCGCGCGCCCCCTTCGAGGGCAACCTGACGGCCGCTTTCAGCGAGATCCACCTGCGGAACATCGTCGTCCGCGGCGCGTTGGAGTATTTCCTCCCGGCCTATCCGGTGCAGTCGATCTGGGGGGGCCGGACGCCGCCGCTCATTTCGCTCTGGGAAAAGCAGCGGATCATCTTCGATTGGATCCTCGATGGCCGCCTCGTGATCGAACCGCTGATCTCCCATCGCCTCCCACCGGAGAAGATCCGGGAGGCCTACGAGGGGCTGCTCGCCGCGCCTGAGCTATTCACCGGCGTTGTGCTCGAATGGCCTGCCTCCTGACGCGATAAGCTGAAACCCCCGGGTGGTGCGCATGATTATGAAGGCTCTTGCAAATCCCCCCGGACGCGGCGCCTGACGGCTTGCGTCACGGGGCGGTTAAGGGTGGCGGTTAAGACAAGCGTACGCGCTCCCCTACACTCGCTACCCTTACTCGCAACACCTACCCGTTTACCCTTAACCGCACGGGCTTCGATCCGGCTCACGCGAGTGCCATCCATCCGTATCGGAATCGATCTCGGTCCCGATTTCAATTTCGATCCCGATACACCCGGTCTCAATCCTGTTCCCCATCTGGCCGCAGGCCGGCGGCGAGCCTGAAACCTGATGCCTGGCGCTTCCGAGGGTTTTGCATGCGCCTCAACGGCCACATCCCCTGTCGCTCACCGATTACCGATTGAACTGCAATGGGGGTTGACAACGACGGGGGTCTATCTGTATGCTTACGAAGCCCGTTAATAGTGGACTGTAATAACGAGTGGGGTCCGCCCACTCTTTTTTATTGGAAGCCCGAGCCCCGTGACCGGGTTCTTTGAAAGCAGGTGGAACGGCCATGAACAACGAATTGCTGACCGTGATCAGTTACTTGGAGCGCGACCGTGGGGTCGACCGCGAAGTCATCATTCAGGCTATTGAGTCGGCGCTGCAGCAGGCCGGCCGAAAAAGCATGAGCGGGACGGGCGATGTCCGCATGCAAATTGACCGTAAGACGTTCGATATCAGGACGTTCGAGCTGCGCACGGTGTCGGATATCGAGGTCGGACATGGCTTTATCACCCTGCGCCGCGCCCGCGAGATCAACCCCGCCGCGCAACCCGGAGACACCGTTGAGGTGGAAGGTCCGGCGGGCAAGCTGGGCCGGATTGCGGCCCAGACCGCACGCCAGATGATCGTGCAGAAACTCCGCCAGGCCGAACGGGAGAATGTCTTTGACGAATTCAAGGACCGGATCGGCGACATTGTGAGCGGCTCGGTCCGCCAGATCATCCACCGCGACTTGATTGTCGAACTCGGCAAGGTCGAGGCGATCATTCCCGGCAAGGATCGGATTCCCACTGAGGAGTATCAGGTCGGTGATCGCATCCGCGCCTATGTCCATAGCGTCCAAGCCAACGCCAACGGCCCCGCCGTGATCCTCTCCCGATCCTGCCCCGAGTTTGTCAAAGCGCTGTTCCGGCTGGAGGTCTCCGAGATCGCCGACGGTATCGTCGAAGTGATGGGCGTGGCCCGCGATCCCGGCTACCGCAGCAAGATCGCGGTCCGCTCCCATGATGAGAAGGTCGACCCGGTCGGCGCGTGCGTCGGCCTCCGCGGCAACCGCGTCAAGAACATCGTCCGTGAGCTTTCGGGCGAGAAGCTCGACATCGTTCGCTGGAATGAGGACATCCGACAGTTTGTGACTCAGGCGCTCGCGCCCGCGCATCTTTCGGAAATCACCATCGACCCCAACCAGCCGTCAACCGTGGCGATTCTCGTCGAACCCGACCAGCTTTCGCTGGCGATCGGCCGGCATGGCCAAAACGTCCGACTGGCGTCGCGCCTGACCGGCTGGCGCATCGACATCCAGAAGCGCGAGGCGGCCGAGTCATTCGAAGAGCAAGTGACCCACGCCATCGACTCGCTGGCCGCGATCCCCGGTATTTCCCGCGAGGACGCCGATCTGCTGGTGCAGAACGGATTCCTGACGGACGACGGCATCCTGGCCGCCGAGATCCCCTACATCATGGAAGTAACCGGTTTGGACGAAGCCAATGCCAAGCGCATCTGGGAGGCCGCCGCGGCCACCGTATCCGGAGAGGACGGCGAATAAGACGATGAGAGTATTCGAACTTGCCCGATCACTCAAAACGACGAGCGCCGACGTGCTGAAAATCGTCGCTGCCTTGGAGATTGAGGCGTCCACGGCGCTTTCACGCTTGGAAGCTGATGACATCGCCGCCGTCCGCGCCAAGCTCGCCGCCGCGCCGGATGTCGCCGCCGCCGCCAGCCGCGTCGAGCGCCTAGAAGCCAAGCGCCAAGCCAACGCCGTTAAACGCGCGGCATGCGACAGCCTCGAAGCCGACGCTCTTGCGGCTGCTATCGCCCGCTCTCAGGCCACCGAGGCCGAGGTCCGGGGACTTCCTCCTCCGCAGCAGCCGGCGACCCAGACTGCCGTGCAGCCGGAAGTGCCCATCGTGTCGGCCGCGCAGCCGCCTCCTGAGGCCGCGCCCGCACCAGCCACCCCGACGCCGGTGGCGCCCACACCCGTCCAGCCTGCACCGGTCACCGCACCGGCCGCCAAACCCACAGTCCATCCGGTCAAGCAGAAATCGACGCCTCCCCTCGCCAGCGCCGAGGAGCAGATTGACCCCGAAGAGGAGGTTGCTGCTACGTGGAACGCCCGGCAACCGCCGCGCACGGCCGCCAAGGCGCCGCCGGCAAAACCGTCGCAGAATGACCGCGCCCGCAGCGATCTGGCGCGCCGCCAACCCCCGCCCCGCTTCGTCTCACCCCCGCCGCCGCCGCTCCGCCGCCCCGGCCCCACAGCCCCCGCGCCCGTCGAAGCTGAACGCGTCATCCAGTTGCGCGGCGCTACCATCGTCAAGGACCTCGCCGAACTGATCGGGTTGCGCCCCAACCGGGTGATCGCCGACCTCATGCACCTCAACGTTTTGGCCTCGATCAACCAGCGCGTTGAGCTGGACGTGGCGACCAAAATCGCAGAGAAATACGGCTACAAGGTCGAAATCGAACGCCAGAAGCGCTCCACCGAGCGCAAGCCGATCTTGCGCCGCGACGACGCCGACGACGTGATCCCCGACGATAAGCCGGAAGATCTCGTCCCCCGGCCTCCCGTCGTCACCTTCCTCGGCCATGTCGACCACGGCAAAACCTCGCTGATGGACCGGATCCGTAATACCCAGGTGGCCTCCGGCGAGGCGGGTGGCATCACCCAGCATATCGGCGCGTACACGGTCGATGTCAACGGTCGGCGAATTACCTTCCTCGACACCCCGGGCCACGCCGCCTTCTCGGCCATGCGCGCCCGTGGCGCCAGCCTGACGGACATCGCTGTGATCATCATCGCCGCTGACGATGGCGTCATGCCCCAGACCAAAGAGGCGATCAAGCACGCGAAACAGGCTGGCGTCCAGATTCTGGTTGCCATTAACAAGTGCGATCTGCCGCAGGCCAAACCCGAACTCATCCGCCAGCAACTGTCGGGAGAAGGTCTCACCCCCGAAGAGTGGGGCGGCGATATCGTCTGTTGCGAGGTTTCGGCTCTAACCGGCAAGGGCCTCGATCATCTGCTTGAAATGATCCTGATTCAGGCCGACGTTCTCGAACTCACCGCCAGCCTGAGTCGGCGCGCCGACGGCTATGTGATCGAAGCGCAGCTCGAACAGGGCCGCGGGCCGACCGCCAGCGTGCTGGTTTCGGGCGGTACCCTCCGCGTGGGCGACATCCTCCTCTGCGGCGAATATTTCGGACGGATCCGCGGGCTGATCGACGACCGTGGCCGCTTGGTCAAAGAGGCCACCCCCGGCACGGCCGCGCGCATCATGGGCCTGTCCGGTGTCCCCGAGGCAGGTGCCCACTTCCGTGTGATGCTCAATGAGAAACGGGCGCGCGAGCTGGCCGAAAAAGAGTCCGAAGCGCGCAAGCTCAGCGAGCTTTCGTCCTCGGTGGCCACCTCGCTCGACACGCTGATGCAGAAGTATCAGGAGCAGGGCCAGTTGGAGATCCATGTGATCATCAAGGCCGACATGCAGGGTTCCTGCGAGGCGATCCAGGAGTCGCTCAACGGCATCAAGAGCGCGAAGGTCGCGCTCCAGATCGTCAACAGCGGCATCGGCCACATCAACGCCAACGATGTCCAGCGCGCGGCATCGGGCCGCGCCATCATCGTCGGCTTCCACGTCGGCTGTGAACCGGGCGTGCAGAGCCTCGCTCGCCATGACGGCGTGCGCATCAGCACCCACCGCATCATCTATGAGCTGATCGACCATGTGAAGCAGGAAATGCTCAACATGCTCCACCCCGAGTACAAGGAGATTCTCCGCGGCCATGCCGAGATCCGTGCGATCTTCAACCACGGTAAGCGGGGCATGATCGCGGGTTGCCAGATGCTCGACGGCGTGTTGCGGATGGACTCACGCGCCCGCGTGTTGCGGCAGACCCAGGTGGTCTTTGACGGCAAGTTCCTCTCGCTGTTCCACTTTCAGGACGAAGTCGCCCGCGTGGACGGGTCGCAGGAGTGCGGCGCACGCTTCGTCGACTTCGCGGCCTTTGCCGTGGGGGACGTCATCGAGTGCTATTCGCTCGAAGAGAAGGAACGGGTGCTCTAGGCCATGGCTGTCGACCGCCTAGAACGGGTGAACGCGCTGCTCCGCCGCGAGATCGGCGAAGCGCTCTATCAGGTCTTCAACGGCGAGATTGACCTCGCCGCCGTGACGATCACTCGCGTCGAGACCGCGCGCAACCTCCGCACCGCCAGCGTCTCGGTGTCGGTCTTCGGCCATCAGACCGAACGGGGCCGGATCCTGCGCGCGCTCGCCGACAAGCATGCCGCGCTTCAGTCCCTGATCAACCGCGATTGCCACCTCAAATACACCCCCCGCCTCCGCTTCATGCTCGACACCTCAATTGAGAAGGGCGATCACATTCTCGCCCTCCTCGGTAAGATTGACGGGGACGTCGAGGATGATGCGGATCAACCGGAATCACCCTGAATCACCTCACAGGCGCGCCGCTCCGATGCGGGCGTTGATCCTTTACCTGAAACCCCAACCCTTGGTATTCCGATGCCCGTAACCCGCACCTTTTCCCCCCCGACACCCGTTGAATACGGCCCGTTCGACGGCTTGCTGCTGGTCGACAAGCCGGCCGGACCGACGTCCCATGACGTTGTCCATAAGATCCGCAGAACCTTCCGCATCGAGAAGGTCGGCCACGGCGGCAC
>JBIJDW010000108.1:0-8917 GCA_044343885.1 Kiritimatiellia bacterium | reverse complement strand
TCTGGGGAGGTGGCCGAAGAGGGGACGCGCAAGCCCACGCTGGCGCCAGGAGCCCGCCTCTACGTCACGCTGGTCGACAAGCTCCGCGAAGGTTTCTATCATTTGCGCGTGGAGGGCCTTCCCGGCGGGCGTGTTTTCGACGAGGACATTCAGGCTCCGGATCGCAAACGATATTTTGGTGATGCCGTCATGAGCCGGCTGGCCGACATCCGAGGCCTCAAAGCCGACATGGGACTGGCGGAGAAGCGCATCAATCTGGATTGGGACACCACGGAGCCGGTGCCGAACCTCTTTTTTTACAACTGGTTTCGAAGATACGCCGCCGGAGCTTCCGAAACGAACAGTTATGCGGTGATTCCTATCGTCGGCTATTCCACCGACTGGGCCGGCCCGGAGAAACAGGAGGTGTTGGCAGCCGGAACCTACACGCGCGACACCGGCAACTACATGCAGACACCGGTGCGCATGGCGGACTGGAACCTCTTCGTTCGTGCGATCGCCCGCGAGCACGGTAAAGATTTTAAAACCTGGGTGTTCTGGCAAAGTCCAGACATGAAGGAATCGCCGGTGTATCTGTCGCAGGACAAATACACGAACATGTTCAACACCTTCAGCCAGTGGATATCGCTGTGCAACACGGGTGCCTGTGTCGTGGCTGGTGGATTCAGCTTCGACCGCGTCTTGAATTACCTGGACGGCATGCAGGCTCCGGATGCGCTTCCCTTTCATCAGTTTGAGGTCCGCGTGAATCCTGGCGGTGTCTCATTGGAAAATATCCAGATGGAAGATTTTCTGGAGGATCTGGACGCCAAGCTCCGGCTGAAGGCGACGGGCCGGAAGGCTGCGATCGTCGAGCTGGACTGGCCGACGGGCGACAAGTTATCCCCGCTTGATCAGGCCGCGTATCATGCCCGTGCGGCTGTTCTGCTGCATGCCAGCGGCGCCCTTCCACACAAGTTCATGATCGCCAACAATGATCAGATTCGCGACGGATTCGGCGTCGTGTTCCGGCCGCGCTACGGAAACAGTTATACCCAGCCCCCTCGGTCCTTCTTCGTTCCCAAGCCCGCCTTCTTTGTGCTGATGGAATCGCGGAAGATGCTGGCGGACTTGGAGTTTCTGCAACGGGTAACCGTTGCGGATCGGGACCCGCTGGCCAATCGGGCCTACGTGTTCCGGCAGAAGGGCGGCGGCATTTGCGCCGTGGTCTGGCGGGTGCAGGGTTCTCGGGCCTACCGGCTTCCGTCGGACTGGAGCACCGTCCAGGTGGCGGACGCCTTCGGCTCATCGGTTAGACTGGATAAGAACCTGTCACTGGGGGCCATGCCCCTGTTTCTGAGATTCACCTCCACGACCCCGGTCGAGCAGGTTACGCATGCCCTGCGCAACCTTCAGCCGCTGGAGGTTGACGAGCAACATAGACTCGTGCTCGATTTCAACTCGGCCGGGGCCTATGCCAAGCAGGCGGCGGAATACACGGCAACCGGCGGTGACACGGTGGATACTGGAATCGGCCGCATGTTCGGCGGTGAACGCGTTCCGCCTGAGGGGTTCCTGAAAAACGTCTCGGAAGAGCGCTTCGCCTTTCGTCTCAATGAGTCCGCCGATGTGCTCCTGAGCCGGTTATGGGTTTTGGGCGCGGACAAACGGACGTTGCGGGTTTCGCTCAACGGCGGTCCTGAACACGTGTGGAACCTGACGCCTTCGGCAGGGTTGGTGGCCTCCAACGAATACGACAAGCTGTACGTGCCCGGTCCGAGGCGTTCGGCCTGGGTGTTGCGTGGGTGCCGGAACGGCCGCAATGAGGTGGTGTTGCGCCACGAAGGTCCTGCCACATCAGGCGGTTTCCGCTTGACGATGATCACGACGGGCCGCGTGGATCTGGCCGACTGCGGGCCGCTGGCGTTCATGGATTCAGGCGTTGCCGTTCAGACCTTTCGCAATGCCTGGGGCGGGCCGTTGAAGCTCGGCAAACAGACGTATGCGTCGGGAATCGGGTGCATGGGAATCACGGCGCTGGAATATCCGCTCAACAAGCAGTACACGCGGTTCGAAGTCACGGTCGGCATCGACGCCATCACGGAAGGCAAGGGTTCGGTGAGCTTCCGGATTCTGGTGGACGGAAAAGAAAAGGCCAAATCAGGATTAATGAGCGGCATGACCCTGCCCAAGACGCTTCGCGTGGATGATTTGGACGGAGCCGAACGTCTGGTGCTGATGGTTGACGACGGGGGCGACGGATCTGAAAACGATCTGGCCGATTGGGTGAACCCGGTGTTGGTTTTGAAGGAGGTTCAGCGATGATCCTTAGCGCGTTCAAATTCTTGCGGTCGGGCCTTCTGGCGACCATCGTCGTGGCCGCGTTCCTGGCAGCCCCGTCCGCACCCGCTGCGGATGAATGGCTGAGGAAAGGGATCCGCAAACAAATGCCTGTGTTTGACGGATCGGACGTAAGAAAAAAGGTCGATCTGGAGCCGGACACTCGCGGCAAGGTCACCATTCGCCGGCTCAGACCGCAGTGCCGTTCAGACTGGGAAAACGATCCCACGGCGCTCCCGTATCTCTTTTATCAGCTTCGCCTGCGGTCGGATGACGATACCACCTGGTATGTCAACAACGCCGGGCTGGACATCTCGAGCGATGAGATATTCCAGTATCCGATCATCTACTTCACAAGCCATTTCGCCTTTTCGTTCTCGGATGAGGAGGTGAAAAAGCTGCGGACCTATCTGGAGCGCGGCGGCACGCTGTGGCTGGACGACTGCACCGGAAGCGGCCCCTTCATGGAGTGCGTGCCCCAGAACGTGCAGCGCATCCTGCCGGGATCGGAAATGAAGCAGATGTTCCGGAGCGACCCGGCGTTCTTCGACCTGTTTAACATGGTTTATCCTTTTGCAGGGTATCCCGACTTGTACAAGGAGCAGTTCAATCGTCCGTTCCAGGCCGCGTTTGTGCGGGGTCGGCCGGCGGTTATTTTCTGTCCGAATGACTACGGTTGCCGCTGGGAAATATCGACGCCGCCAACCGCGCTCAACCCCCTGGGGGATGGTGCCCACGGAATGGCCGGGGATGATCAGCGGGAGCCCGTGTACCAGTTTAGCATCAATTGGATATTTTTCACGCTGACGCATTAGGAGAAGGTTTCGGGTGTCAGGTTTCAGGCTAGGGATAACGTATTGACGTTCAGACCGTCTCTCCTGAAACCTGAAATCTCGGAAACGGCAAACACGTCGGAAGGACCGATTGAAATGAAGCATAGCGAGAAACTGACATTCTTGGCGGCGATCTTTTTGCTGACGACCGGAACGGTCTTGGCGCAGACCGCATCGCGAGACAGCATCACCGTGCGGATGGTGGCGGCGGAAATGCCGGACCGGCTGATCAGCGATCTGGAGTCAAGCGTGACGATCGAGGATTCGAATCTGCTGGGCAGAGCGGGACTGAAAGCGGCCGCTCGGCCCTCCTTGGGCGATGATGCGACATTGTGGGTGCGCCGGGCGACCGTGGATGGTACCAACACGTTTGAACGCTTCTACCAGGGAAAGTACATCAATCGCAAGTCGGAACTGGAAATCGCGAATCCGGCTCCAGGCGAACATGTCATCGATCCCGGCCGCCACGTCTTTCGTGTCGCACAGGACGGGGCGCTCTCTTCGGATGATCCGGATATTTTAATCAATGGCCGGACTGTATCGCTCAAGACCTATCGGATTGACATCTTCAATGTGGACGGTGATAAGTCGGGCCCACCGGAAACGCGGTTGATGGGCAAGCCGCTGGGGGTTTGGTTGTTGCCGCCCGGAACGGCCACCAATGCGGTCGGGGAGCTTTCTGCGCGGGCGACCAGCCTGGTGTTCAGCGACGCGAGCAGCTTCTGTCCCCTGCGAATCTATCTGCCGGCCAATACCAACGGGGCCGGCTATCTGCTGACGCCGTGCAAGCAATCGTTTCAGGTGTTGCCGGGCGGCAAGGTTGAATTCATCGGAAGCCGGGTGTTCGGGCTGGTGGCTGAAGCCTCGCGCATTGTGGTGCCCTACCTGACCGTCTCGGCCTGGGTCAACACCCGGACGGGGCTGTCGGCGAGCTTCAACGGTGTTCCGCTCCCAGAAACAGTGGATACACCCGCCAGCCTCCGCATCTACCCGACGCGGGGCGATCCGTTCTTCACGGCTGGAGTCGAAGGGCTGTCCTCGCGATTCGGTCTGTCGCTGTCTGAGGATTATGCGCGGTATCCCACCAAGTTCATGGTGGCGGACAACATGCACAAGCCGACAGCGGTCCGGCTGATGACCCTGGAGTCAGGCGGGTGCGTGTTGGATCGGGGTGCTTCCGCGACCGTACGCCTGCAGTACAAGAGAAATTTCCTGGCGCTGTCCCTGGACGACATCCGGGACTCCAAGCCAGTGTCCGATGCCATTCGCGCGATTCAGGTGAGCCGGGCGCCGCCCCCGCCTCCGGCGAAGAAACCGGCGCCTGGTGTGAAGGAGCCTGAGCCTGCGGCGAAGACCAACCTCCCGGTTCAGGTTCAGGTGAGCGCGCCGGCTCGACGTGTGTGTGACTATGTGATCTCCAATTTGCTGCCACAGGATGGCAAGGCATTGTCCGCGTGGCTCGCGCTTCCGGATGCGGCCGGAAACACCGGGAGCGCCACCAACGCAATCACCAATGATGCCGCCGAAAGAATCGTGCGGGACGGCCTGCGGGTCGTCGCGACCCGATGCAACGAGCTGCTGTATGAGCGCGCTTTTTTTAATCCGAAGGAACTCGCCGATCTCACGATGGACGATGCGCTGCGGGCGGATGCGGCGCGTCTGGCGTCACTGGATGAGGATCAGCTTCTGCGGGTCAACCGCCGCCTGTTGGACCTGGTCTTCCCGGGCTTGTTTCCCCCGCCGCCGTCTGCAGTTACGCCGCGTCCCAAGGTGCGTCTGGCCTACTCGCCTTACAATCCGGTGCACAACGCGGGCCGATCCTGGACGTATTTCGAGCCGCAGTCGTGGGTCGGCGATACCTTGACGTTCCAGACGCCGGATGTGCCGTTCGGATTCTACATCTTCCGGGTCATGCTATTTGATCAAGAGGACCGGGAGACGGTTTCGTCATTGATGGCGGAATTTGCCGGCAGCATCATCGAACCGAAGCAGGAGGGAACCGCCTCGTTTGTGAGCAACAAGGGGCGTGACGCTTTTGCGCCCGGCGAAACCATCCGGTTGCAGGCCGTCCTGCGGTCGCGCAGCCCACGACCCGCAGGCGAACGGACGGCGGTGCTTCGGCATCCGGATGGCCGCGAAGACCGACTGAAGTTCCAGGACCCGGGCGGCAAGTGGCACAGCCAGACGCTGACGATTCCCGAGTCTATCACGCGCCGTCTGATTCCAGGTCGCTATGAACTGAGCGTAACCAATCTGCCGCCTACGGTCGCCTGCTATCCGTTCCGCTTCGACCTGGCCCCGCCGCGCGAGAGCCTATATCGGATTATTCAATCTTCGGGAACGGCCGGAACGTGGTTTATGAAAGAGGTCGAAGGTTTGGATAATCGTGAGCGTTCCATCGCTTCGTTCGCCGAGCTGGGGTATAACCGTTTCGATTTCTGGAACTATACCGAGGATCACCACGCCCTGCCTGCAGACCCGCGGGCCGTGTTGGCCGATGGCGACGAGCGGTTGATGCCAGCAGACGCGCTCTATCTCCCTTCGGCGCGGGACCAGATTCTGAACGCCTGCGTCCGACAGGGCTTGGAGTTTGCCGATGTCCTGCATGTGGCGGGTGATAACCAGATTCCCCGTTACATAGACGGTTACATCAGCGCTGGCGAACGCTGGATCAGGCGCGAGGTGACGTCCATGCGCCACTCGCCCGCGTTCGACGGCATGTATCTGTACCAAGAGGCCTATGAAAATGGCCTGGTCGGTGTGCCGACGGGTCACGACACAGCCTTCCCCGCATGGCGGCAGAAGCGGGCCATGGACGTCTTCACCAACATGACCCCCAGCGTGACGCCCAACCGGATTCGCACGGAGATCAGCCAGAGCGTGACCGGGTTGAAGACGGGTTCTGCGAAATGGGATTCCAAGGCCATGGAGCGGTTCCTGGAGCTGCGCAAATGGGAGATGCACGGATGGGGCGACTTCAATACGCGCCTGGCTGACGCCGGTAGGGATCTGCTGCCGCGCGCTCGGATCGGTACTTACCACAAGCCCTTCCTGTTCGTGCAGAACGGTTACGGCGCGGTGATGTCGGCGACCGATTTCGACTGCGGGTACCATCCCGATGTCTTCGAAAAGCTGGATATCGCCTCCAGCGAGCACTACCACGATGGCCCCACCCTTGGTTTCTGGCCTCATTCGCCTATTCTGATTGCGCTGCAGCGTGAATCCCCCGTGGGCGGCAAGCGGCTCGTCTGGGCCAACATCGGGATGCACCAGGAATCGCGCACGCTGAACGATGGCCAATTGCAGCGGCAGATGGCTTTCGCCATGCTGCAGGAGGGCGCGGACGGCATCTCCCAGTACTGGGTTCCCCAATCGTTCTCGGATGGCCCCAACCCCGACATGATCAAGGCCAAGGAGACGACCCGGTGGCTGAACAAGGAAATTCTGGCGCCCTTCGGCGAACTGGTGTCGCGCGCCAAGCCGGGCTATCTCAAGGTCGGCATCGTCAACACCCTCGCCCAGCTTACCATGAGCGAGTTCAAGAGCATTCGCACGGCCAACCAACTCGAAGAGTTGTGGATTGCGTGCTGGCGCATGGGTTATCCGTCGGTGTTCCTGCGTGAACCCGATCTGGAGAAATCCCTCGACGGCTATCAGGTAATCTTTGTCCCCGGAATTCGGTTCAAAGGGGAACTGACGGCGAAGGCGATCGAGCAGCTCAAAAAATTCGCCGCCACACCGGGCTGCAAGGTGGTCGTGGAGCGAGACAGCACCCTCGATTCCGAGATCCCGGGCGTGACCAAGCTCAAGGATTTCGATCTCATGAATTATTTTCTGGGTGCTGGCTACAACCCGTCGGCCGTCGACGATGAACTGGATCGCGTGTTTGACAAGTCCCAACCGGCGGTGGACTACCTCGGTCCCAAGATGGCCGAATGGGGGATTGAGGCGGCCGCGCGTGGAACGTTCAAGGTGGGACCCAACTGGCGCACGAGCGGCGGTATCCACTACCTGATCATGTCCAACTACGAGGATCCGAACTACGAGCAGACCAGCAAGGACATCATGGCCAAGCCCGTGCGCATGCCCCTGACGGTCCCGGCCTACCGCGGCGAGGTGGCCTATGACCTGCTGGCGCGCGCGGAACTGCCGCTCGGTCGGGCCGGCACGAACAACCAGGAACGTTCTCTGGTCCTGGATATGACCCGTTGTCAGGGCTCCCTGGTAGCATTCCTGCCTGAGAAGATCGCCGCGCTCCGGGCCTCGGCTCGCACCGACGCGGCGACAGGCGCCGTGTTGTTGAACGGCGCGCTGGTCGGCGAGTCCGGAAAGACCATGGCTGGCCTCATTCCCACGCGCATCCGTCTGCTCAACGACAAGGGGCGGCCGCTGTTCTCCCTGTACCGTGCGCTGGACTCCGAAAAAGATTTGGAGTTGATACTCCCCTTGACGACGGGCGGTCTGACGCTGGAAGTTACGGAAAACATTTCGGGCAAGAGCTGCAACCTAACGTTCGCCGCGCCAGCCGGGATTGAGACGGCGCTCCGTCTGGAGGACACCCGCGCGCCGTTTGTGCCGTATCCCTCCGAAGTGGCCCGGTTCCTGAAGTCCAATACGAACGCCTTGCTGGTGGTGGGGCGCGGACTGGAAGGATCGAAGGCCGAAGTGGACCGGTTGATCGCCGGTCTCGGCGCGAAGGGACTGAATGTTACGGTAGTTACCGAAAACCTAGCCAGCGCTTGGCGGGCGCCGTCGGGCAATTCGGGCATCAGCGCGGGTTCCCCTGGCGACGGATTTCATTCCTGGGCTGGAGGTGGCGCCATGATCGCTCCCCGTGTGAGGGTGGATAGCCCGCTGATCATCCTAAGCTCGGCACGTGGGTCATTCCTGTTGAATAGCCTGACGGAGAAAGGCTTTGTCACGGAAGTTCCCGCCGGGGCGGCAGGCTTGCCGATGCAGCCCACCCTGCAAGTGGCGTCGCGCGGGTTTCATCCGAAGTTCGACACGCTGTGCCTGGTCGCCAATGACGGCGATAGCGTGCGAGGCGTGGTCAGCCGCGTGCTGGAGGGGCCGGCTTCTGCGGAGAAACCGCCGGCTGCTCCGTCTTACGGACAGCCCGAAAAGCGTGAAAGCCACGAGACGATCACTCTGCCGTCGGCCCTGAGCTTCATGGGAAACAACGAGTATGTTCTGGACATAAAGCTCGACGCGGCCACCAACCTCTACATCATCACTTGGGGGCACGGGGACAATCTCTACTCGCTCGATCCCAAAGGGAATCTCCGTTTTTCACGGCGTCTGCCCGAAATGGGCGCCTGCCGCCTCGACATGGATGTGGATCGCGTCGTGGTCTTTACCGCCTACGGAAGCAGGCTGTATCAGGTGGCGCTGGACGGGAAACCGATCTCTCAGGCGCAGTTGACCTTGGATCTCGGCGTGAACGACCGCGGCACCGGCTACCGGGAGCGCCTGGTTCCCGAACTCCTCCACCACGGACTGGAGGCGCCCGAAATGAATTTGTCCTCGGAACTTTTCCGGTATACGTACGTGCCCGGCAAGCACCATATCATCTATTATGACTCTCTGCTGGAGACGATGCGCGTGCTGGACGAGAACTACAATCCCGTCACCGAATGGAGGGGCGAGGCCCGGACGGACGCGGATGGAAACGTCAGCCGCACCAGTGTGGGCGCTTCTGCGTGCAGCCCCGACGGGACCAAAATCGCCGTGATCGAAGAGGATACGCTGGTTCTGCGCGATCTCAG
>JBIJDW010000438.1:0-2685 GCA_044343885.1 Kiritimatiellia bacterium | reverse complement strand
GATCGAATACCAGCGGCGAAGACGGATCAACCGTGACCGGCGCATTGCGTGCGGCGCGGGCGCCGTAGCGGCCCGTCCGGTCCATCTCAGGGTGGCGGCCGACCATTTCTCCAAACTCAGTGGCCGGGAACCAGAAAGCGATAAGCGAACGCCCGTGGAATGCCCACTGGCCCCAACCTTGCATGTACCATTCGCCCCAGGCGGACCACCCCCAGGTGGCATCCGGAAATTCGGGTGAACCATTGCCGTGCGTGCCGTTGTACTCCGTCCAAAATCCTTTGGCGTATTTTTCTTTAACTGTCACCGGATTGTTATTAGCCACTACCGGCCATTCAAGCACGCAGCCGCTCATACTCAAATCCTGGATTCCCCAGTACGATGCGCCTGGCCAGAACGCCCGGCGTTCGGGCGGCACGTCCTTCCGGATCTGCCCACTGACGAAGGAGGGCAGACCCGCCGCCGGTGCGCAGGCACCGGGTGCCCACGCATCCTCGGCCCGCGCCACCGCGCGTGGCCCGCGGCAGGACTTCTCGTATTCCAGGTCCGACGCTGGCCGCAGTCCGGCACAGGCCATAAAGGACTGGATGTCCGGCAGGGAAAGTAAATTGGCCGGCCGATCCGGCACATCGGCTTTGTACCGCCCCTCGTCTGAACTAAAACTGATGGTATAGCCGTTGTAGCCGTTCAAATTGGCGAAGCGCCGGGGATCGTCCATCCCTAGAACGCCATAGCGCCCGTCATTGTAGTGCGCCTCTTTGAGATTGGGCGCCTGCTCGGTGAGAAACCGGGCATACTCGCCCTGGGTGATCGAATACTTCATGATGTAAAATGGACTATAGCCATTCGGATAAGTTTCACAATCCGGTGTCGTGTTCTTCACCACTTCCGGAGTCGCGTTCGTCCCCAATCCCGGACGGCCGCCCGGCTGGGTCGGGTCAGGGTTGTTGATCAACGTCAGCGGATGGGTGTGGCCGTCGGCAAACGGATGATCCTCCCACGGACCCTTATAATGGAACGGTCCCTCGGGCACATAGACCATCGCGATGGCATGCACCGACAGTTCCGCCTTGGCCGGATCGGCTTTATCCGCGGCATGCTGCCAGCGCAGTTTGACGCCCTTGAAATGGTTGGCGCCATTTCCGACCGCATCGCGGTAGATGAACACGCCGAGCCCCTTGCGTCCGTCGTCGGTGGCGGCAACATCCAACGTCGCGCCGGCAGGCTGCTGGTGGCGCGCGGCATCCAGATCGAGTGACGCGTGCGAAAAGACGCGCTCCTCGCTTGGCCGAAATTTCACGAACACCCAGGCCGCATCCCAACTCTCGACCGGAAGGGGTTTGCCGGTCACATTCTTCTCCGCAGGCTCCGTCCATTTTGCCCGCCAGGAGTTGTTCCAGGAAAGGTCGAACGTCACGGTGCTGTATTCTTTTGTGCCGGCCTCCCATTTGATGTTGGTGACCTGGATCGTGTCGGCGCGTGTCGTATCTTCCGGACTGGACGCAGGCGGCTTGGGGGTGGCCGCCTTTGCCGCAACCATTCGATTCGTCGCGGACGCGTCACGTCGGAGCTTCGGCGTGGTGGCGGAAGCCACCAGCCGTATGCTGGTGCCCGCATTGCGGTAACCAAAATAAGTCCAAACGGCCGGCCAGTCCGCAGGCACATCCTTGAAAGGCGCTCTTTTTCGTTTGATCGAACCGCCGGGCTTGCCGGCCGGCATGTGGCCGTCGCCGTGCGAATGAAAATCACGGCTTTGCACCAGCACCGTGGCTTCGCTTCCTAGTTCCGAAATACCCCAGTAGGTGGCCCCGGCCGCGGCCTGGTCACTATCGGCGGTCGCGCGAATGCCGACCCGGGTGAGTAGATAGTCACTCGGATAATAGTTCGTTTCCGCGTTCGCATACCGTTCCGTCGGCAGACCGATGTCCAGAAAAACACGCTTCACGAAACCCGACTCCCACAGGCGGGGAGTGCCGTAGAACCCATACTGATACGGCGCGTATTCATAGGACCTCGATCGCTCGCGCGGCCCATATACCAGTTTGGACTGCTCCAGTTGCGTCATCTGCCGCAGCCCAGCCCAAACGGCGAACGCCATCGCGTCTTCCCCGGCAACAGCACCCCTGCGAAACGGGCATCTGACCTCAAAGATCGGCGGCCGCGTGAGTTGGGCCTCGGCCTTTTCCTTGTCCTTGTCGCTCATCGTCATGTCCTTCACGAACGCATCCATGCCCGCGTCCTTCGGCTCATCACCGGCCAGAATATCCCGCTTCTCGGCGCCATCAGAGCCGAATCCTGTCGGGATCTTGGCGGGCTCATCCGTCTGCGGCGACGTGATGGTCAGACCGCCAATCTCCGTGATCGTATAAGAATTAATATCGGGTCCGCGATCAACCTTGATCTCGTGCAGGTGCCTGCGATCAGGGCTCCATTCTCCCCCCCCGACTTCGGGCTCATAAGCAGGCACGACACCAGACAAAACTTTTTTAGTCTTGGTCTCCGGCTTGGCGCAAAAGGCCCGGCCGGCCGCCACGTCCGGCGGCAACGAGTTAAGGAAGTCTGTGTACTGCCCCTGCGTGATGTCATACTTCATGCAGTAGACGGCGTCATACCCGGTCGGATAATCGTCCTTCAGGGTGGTGCCGGAAGAAAGCCTCGGGATTGCATCATAAAACTTCTCGGCATGCG
>JBIJDW010000107.1:0-8919 GCA_044343885.1 Kiritimatiellia bacterium | reverse complement strand
TCATTTCCAGTTACCCCCTCGTTTCTTCGCGGCGAAGCCGCGCGGCAGGCTGTATTCTGACTTCTCTCTTGCAAAACACCCCAGAGGGGTTTTGCAAGAGCCTCCCTCTACAAACAGACGTTTACTTCGCCCACGAAAAGGCGCGCGCCGCCTCGATGACCCGATCATACGCGTCCGGCTCGATATTGGAAGGCAGCGGGCTTCCGGTGCAAAGAATAAAAGGCGCCCCCGGTCCGGACTGCCGGATTTGCCGCTCGACTTCCCGCTTGATTTCATCCGGCTCATTCCGCATCAGCAACAGTTCGGAGTCGAGATTGCCGAATAGACAACGGTTTGGACCAAAGACTTGACGGACCTTCTGAACCGTGAGGTCGATGCCTTTGCGAGGCTGTTCAAAAGCAAAGGCGTCCACGGGAACCGTGGCCTGCTGCTTCAACACCGGAAGAATATCCCCCTCGTTCCAAAGGATTGTTTTCAGGCCGGCGGCCCGCGCGGCGGCCACAATCGACACCTGACACGGCAACGCGAATCGTTCGAACAGTTCCGGCGAGATGATGTCGCAGGAAGCCCAGCCATCAGCAATGAACACCGCCTCGGCGCCGGCTTCCTTCAGTTGGCGCATCCGGGTGTGGTGATCGGCACCCATCAGGGCACAGACATACGTGAACAACGACGGGTTCTCCATCATCAGCAGCATGGCTTCTTCGAAGCCCAACGCATAGCAACTGTAGACATACGCCGGCGAATAGTGGGGCAGTATCAGCGTGCGATCGCCAGCCTCGCGGATCAGCCTGGTCAAACCGGACAAATAGGCATCCCCCCAGCCGGCAAAGGTGGGGATCAGCCGGTCGGTCCGGAAGGTGCGGATCAGCCGGTCGGCATCCGCAAAGGTTTCGACCTTGCCAACCGATCCACACCCCTTCGCGCCAGTCTGTAGTTCGTACAAGGAGAGACTATCCTTGGTTAACCCATATTCCATGCCGGTGTTGTTGTTTCGGATAACCCATTTGTCCGCGTCTTCTCGCAGCAAGGTCGGCTCCAGCGGGCCCTCGATCGCGCCAGTATAGAAGAGCACGTCTACATCATGCCTGGCCAGCAAAGCCCGATGCGCCTGGTGCCACGTATCACTCCCGCCGACCGCGAGCTGCCAAGGCTCAATGCCCGCCGCTTTCCAGGTGTAGTCGAATTCCCAGTTGAACAACGCGACCGGCACCCGATCCGTCGCCATACCTGATAGAGCCTGCAGTGCAATCTGTTTACCGTTTTCCATACCGCCTCCTTGTGTGAGTTGAAGTAAATGCGTCATCCGGGTTGCCGTCACGTATACCCGACCACCACCCGTAACTTGCCACTGACACCCGTCAGTTCCACGTCCCCGCTCTTGGCGTCAAACGCCTGCGAGGCGCGTCCGTTGATCGTGACGGACTGGATCGGCTTCTTCTCCGGATGACGGAAGCGCAGCAGCAACCGCTCCGGCTTGACCCGGAGTTCCAGTTCGACATCCGCCTCAATCTTCCCGGCCACCAGTTGCGGGCGATACGCGACCGAAATGATGCCGGCGGGTGTACTCAGCCGAGTGGCGCTGAACGCCTGCTCCTGCGCAAACCAGGCGCGCGGAATGGCCCGTCCGAGGTGCAGCAGTCCATCCCGCTCATAAACGAACAGGTAGGCCAGCCACTTCATGGCGTTGGCCTGATCGCTGGTCTTGAAGGGCGCGCAGTTGCCAAAACCCAGCACCGGCTGGGGATGCTCCACAAAGGCCTGCACTTCGGGTCGGTAGCAGGCGGCCCAGGCATTGAAGAACATCCAGAGGTAGACTTCGATCTCGTCACGATCCAAGTGCGGCAGCAGACCGGCCAGCAGCGCTGGCTGCGGGCAGATGCCGCCGCAGTCGAACCACTCGGTTTGCGGATCGCGGATCGGGTAGCTGTAGGGCGCATTCATATACCGGGTGTCCTGGTAGTCGTCCAGAATCCAGCCGCCCTGCTTGCTCTCGGATTTGTAGAGTCCCGAAATCAATAGATAGACCGAACCTTCCAGTGTCTCCCGAATCCATCCGTAGTCACGGCCACGGCAATAGAGACGGGATGGATAGTGCGGCACCCAGCGTCCATCGCGCAGGCGGACCAGCGGACTGTGCCGGCGCGACTCCTCGAAGCCGCGGCGCAGGTCGCGTCCAAAGGCGTCCGCCTCCCGGCGATAGCGTGTGGCCTCGGCATGGCCGAATTTTTCCAGCGCGGCGGCCGCACTGTCCAGCCCGCGCCAGGTCAGGCAGTTGGTGCTCAACCAGTAGAAGTAGTCCTCCACGTCCTCAAGCGCGCCAGCTGGCAGAAAACCGCGTTCCCA
Organism: Kiritimatiellia bacterium; assembly: GCA_044343885.1. Lineage (GTDB taxonomy): Bacteria > Verrucomicrobiota > Kiritimatiellia > RFP12 > JAAYNR01 > VGWG01. The sequence goes on along the minus strand of JBIJDW010000107.1, from coordinate 6,573 downwards.
TCCGCGTGAATGAGGCAAGTCCTTGAGCGTCTCGCGACGCTGGCGCGCGATCCATTCGGCGCCTTTGATGACGCTGTCTGCCACGGAGGCGAACCACGTGCGATCACCCGTGTGCAGGAAATGCCGCGCCAGCGCCCACAACGCCCAGCCGTGATGCTGATTGTAACTCGGCCCGGACTCATAACCGCCGCTGCCGTAGAAGACCCCGTCGCGGTCCGTGAACCGGCCGTGCAGGCCGACGGTCCCCTGGTACTTCACCCAAGCGGCCAGGCGCCGCCGGACATCGTCCGTCATGCCGCGCTGCTGGAGTTCCTCAACGATCATGACCGACTCGTTGGTGAAGTTGCCATAGGTGCAGGCGCCCACCGACGTGCTGACGATGCGCGGATCGTCCCTGTGCCCAAAGTCGCTCATCACCACCATCGGCAGATGCCCGGTATACACCGCGTTCAGATGTGAATCCGGTGTCTGGATCTGGGCGCTCTTCCGGCTTTCCGCGCGCCAGTAGCGCGCCATCTCGTCATAGCATCGGCCGAAATCCAGTTCGCGCAATGCCGCCAGTTCCTCATCCGACTCAACGGCAACAAACGGAATGTGCGCCTGGAACTCGCAGGTTTCGCCGGGTTGAAGTTTCTTACGGAAGTGCACACCCGCAGCGGTCGTCTCGGCCGTCATGTCCGTCTGGAACGAGAGGCGCGTAACCATCTCATCCTGGCAGGAACCGCGGATGAGGTCACCATCCACAACCAGTTTTTCCCGCTCGCATTTCGGGACCAACGAATCGGTCACGTCCGTCCGGTTCTGGTCGCGGAGGACCCGGCGGTTTTGCACGCGGTTTGAGAGATGGCTGTAGGCCAAAGGCAGCTCTGCCGTGGCGGGAGCGTCACTCGTGTTCTCGAAGGAGAAGCGCACCAGCGCCACCATCGTCGCATCCGACGCCGTCTCGCCGGCCAGGATGGATTGCTTCAGCGGCACGGCGAAGCATTTCTGCCGGACCCGCACGGCATCGCGCCGGAATTGCTGGTTGTAGGCCATGACCGGCCAAGGGTCGTTATGCCGGGCTTCCGCCGCCCACAGGTCGAGACCAAAAAAGAGGCGCGCCAGGCCCACGTTTTTCCACTTGGGCGTATCGCGCTCCACGGGCACAGTCCACCACGAAGGGCTCTTCACCAGCCATTCGGTCAGCTCAATGTCGCCGCACGGCTCGATCCAGAACTTCTGACGGGCGTGCCGGCAGCCGCAGACATAGGGCATGGGATGCGGCCGCGGCTGGCCGTTCATGGCGCCGGCGAGGGACTGCTCCGGCAGCGCTGCAATCTCGGTCGCCACCGTGCGGCACCCTTTGGTGCGCTCGCGGTAGGCGGCAAAGGTCTCCGGATTCCCGGCGCGGACAATAAAGATGCCGGCGTCGGCAAACCAGATCGGACCTTGCTCGTCCAGCGAGGCCAGTGCGATCGTGAAGGCGTCCCGGCCCAGCTCGAAGCGGACGTGCGCGCCGTCGTTGGCGTAGCTGTGCACGGAATCCATGTGATCGATCTCAATCTCAAAGGCCGCCTGCCGGCCCGCGCCGATCCGGACGTTTGTGGCCGTCACGCGCGTGCCGCTACCGGCGCGCACCGCGCGCACAACCGCGTTGTAGCCGCTCACCCCGATGGTCTTGGCGGCGGTCCTCCGGCCGGCGTGCAGTTCGACGCGCAATTTGCTGCGCGTCGTCTGCGACCGGGTATAGACCCGCATCGCCTGGACGCCCACCGTGCTCTCCGACACGCGGATGCCCACCGTGCGGCGGAAGGTCACCGCGTAGTCGGTCACGTCAGGAAGCTCGGACGTCATCGCCTGGAACGTAAAGACCAAGGTGCGCTTCCCGCGCCGGACGACCTTCGTTGCGGCCGTCACCCATTCCGGCGTGAAGGGGTCATCCATCTTATACCAGCCAACGGACATGGGCCGCTGCTGGACCAGCTCCATCACGCGCTCGATCCGTTTGGCCCAACCCCCGGCGTTACTTTCGCCGGGCCAGTTCTTGCGCAGGTACTGCAAGCTGGCCGTCTTGGGCGCCGGGCCGGCAAAATCCACCTCAATGCTATCGATGTCCCGCATTTCCTCGAACTTCAACTCCCCAGCCGGCGCGTTGGGCAGGGCAAAGGGCGCAATGTCGAAACGTTTCATGTTCGCGCCTCTTCCATATAAGCATCCAGATTCGCCGCCGGTGTGCCGAGCACGAGCGGAGAGCCGTTGGCGATCACAAAAGTCCCCTCGGTGGCGGCCCGGCGCTGGCGGCGCACCTCGGCGCGGATGGCCTCCGGTGTGCCCCAAAGCAGCAGGTTGCTGTCCAGATTGCCGAACAGGCAGGTCTCCGGCCTCAGCATCCGCCGGATTTCCAGTGGATCAAGCGCGAATCCCTTCTTGTCTTCCTCAATCAACAGCCCCGCCATGTTCAGGCTGTTGAGCCAGCGCATGTGCGGCCGGACATCACCGAGCCAGTAGCCGATGGGGAGCAGGCCGGCTTTCCGGACTTCGGCATAGAACCAGCGCTTGGCGTCAGCCTGTACGTATGCTTCAAGAACGGGCGAAAGCTGCCCTAGGCTCCCGCCCATGCCTTCGGAGAAGATGTAGGCATGCGCGCCGCAGGCCTTCGCCGCTAGCACTCGCGGCATGAAATTCTCGCATTGCCGCCGGATGGCATAGGCGACCAGATCCGGATTCTCCATGGCGCCAATCATGAGATCCTCGAACGGGATCCAGGGAAGACCGTTCATGCCGTCATTCATCGCGATGAAGACCCGGTCGCCGAATGCATCGGCCAACGGCTTCATGTGGTCGAAGGTGCCGGACGCCAAGATCGCGTCCACAGTCGTCCGGTCGGCATCAAAATACGCATCCACCGTCGCCTGGGATTCCAGCGTCAGGCGGGGCCCCGTGTAGGGCGTAGCGGGCACGGCCGGATCAGGCGCGAGGGCGTAATTCTCCTGGATTTCGAGCCAGCGCTTGCCGTCCTCACTGCGCAGAAAGGCACGGTTGCCCTCCACGCGGCGTTCCCGGTTCCAGTTCCAGCGCCCGTTAGCCGACCCGCAGTGGATCCAGTCCGGCTGAAACCGTTCGTAGAGCACGCGTTCGACGCCGGCTAGTTCCGCCCCGCCCTGGTAAGGGAAGAGTTTCCAATTGAAACCGGCGAACTCCACCTTGAAGTCGCCCCAACTGTGGAACACCGTCGGCGGGGTGCTGGCGCGTTCGCCGGACAGGGCTTTTATCATGCGCTCTTTACTGGTCATACCCATCACCCCTTCTTTTTCGATCCCTTACGTTCCGCACGAATCACGCAGACGGCTGCCCGCTCCTGCCAGACCCCGGACTCCTGCAACCGCAGCCCGTCGCGCTCCAGATCGGCGCCCGTTACAACCTCGCTGTCCCTGGCCGTCGCGCCAAACCCCCAGCGCAGGCGGTAACGGCGCGAGGGTTTCAGGCCCATCGGCCGCAGCAGGGGCGACACCCCGGCGTTGCCCAGACGATAGACGAAGATCAGACTCTCGTCCGCGCCCGGCTTCTGCAGTTGAAAGGCGATCCATTCCTCCCGGTGATCAATCGGCTCCGGCGGCGTCAGGAGATACCCAACCGCCCCCGTGATGAACCGCCGCCAAGTCTTGAAGAAGGCGATCGCCTCAGCCACGCGCGCGCGCTGCGCCGCCGTCAGTCCGGCCATGTCTCCGCTGATCCCCATCATGCCCGGCATGCCGGCCAGCAGTGCGTAGTCCAGGCTCGTGCTTTCCGCCATGCTCCAGGTGCTGGTGGGCACCAGGACCAGCGGCGCGGAGTCCTGCATCGTTCGCCCGTAGTCGCACACCGCGCGCTCAACCGACCGGATGACAGGCCAGCGGCCGATCCGGCCGGGCGGCAAGCGCAGCCAGGAACCCTGCGTGATCCGCAGCGCGTCGGTGGGGTTCACGGTGTCGCTGAGGAAGAAGTTGTCGAAATGCCGCATCATCTCAAGGTCGGCGCGCATCGCACCGCTGGCGCACCCCTCGAAGAAGACATCGGGATACGCGGCGCGAATGTCGTCCAACAGCCGATGCCACGCGGCCGTGTAGTCCGAGAGTTCGGCGCCCGAGTCATCCGTATCAACGCGAAAATTGAAATCGATCTTCATCCAGGCCAGGCGGTAGGTTTTCACCAGCCGGACGATTTCCCCGCGGAGCCAGCGCCAGGCCGGGGGATTGGTCAGATCCAGGCGGGCTTGGTTGCCGACGGGAATGAACCACTCCGGGTGCTTGGCGCGGATGGGTGCCAGGGAACCGAACCGTTCCGGCTCCATCCAGAGTCCGAACCCGAGGCCGGCGGCGCGAACCTCGTCCGCGAAGTCACGCATCCGCCCGCAGAACGCGGTCTTGGTCTTCTCCCGCCAGTCGCCGGTTTGCGCGCCCCAATCGCCCTCGCCGGCGCCGTACCAGCCGGCGTCAACCACGAACACTTCGCACCCCAGCTTCTGCGCGGCGGCCAGTTGCGTGCGCAGGCGCGACACTTCGAGGACCTCGAACTGATCGAACCACGTATTGAATACCACCGGCGCATACGGCTTCGCGGACGGGTAGTGGTGGGCCAGGAGATAGCGATGCAAGATCGGCGCACCCAGGTGCGCTTCGCCGCCCGGCAACGGCTGGCAAAGGATTTCCGGGAGCTCAAATGTTTCCTTGGGACGGAGCGGGCGATGCAGGTTCTCATCGGACAGCCCCAGCTCAACCACCGCAAACGGCCGCCCGCCGCCCTCCACCACGGGCGTGACGCGGATCGTCCAGTTGCCGCGCGGCAGGACATGAAACGCGATTCCCTGAGCCGCGCCAGCCAGACGCATGGCCAGGTAGGGCGTGCCACCTTCCGTCGTGCGCCCGGAAAGGTGACTCTGACGCAGCCCGGTATGCAGCGGATTCCAAGCGCCCTGACTCTCGCGTGACCATACACTGGCTTGCGTATAGCATTCATACCGGCCCGGCGGAAGCGTCACACGGGCCAAACAACGCGATACCACCACCGGCCGCGCGCCGGCATTGGTCAGCGTGTCGCGCCGGCTGACGACACCGGTCGCGGCGTCGCCCGTCCACGTCGTGGTCAATCGGACCGCCGTGTCTCCCACCCGCCAACGGCAGACCAGCGACATCGGAGCCTCCTCGACCTGCTCCAGCGCCAGTTGCACACCTTCATAACGCCGGCCGTCGAGCCGCAAGAGCGCCACCCCCTGGGTGGCCGCCGGGCCGTTGTCCACGCCTTCGCGTCCGACCGGCAGACCGCACAACCGCGCGAGCCAGAAGCGCTCCGCAGTCCGATCAAAAACAGTTCCACAGTCCCAAATCGTGGTCATTACATCGTTAGCCATGGTATTCTCCTACTCTCTCTCCCGAACCTAATCTTTACCCATTCTGCTCCAGTTCAGTCAACGCGGGGTTCGCCTGCCACCCAAGTATGTGAGTGTGTGGGTATGTGAGTGGCAGAGCGCTGCTTCTCCCACATACTCACATACTCACAAACAGAACCATCCATGCTAGACGCGCGGCGGCAACCGAGACAAATTGCGCACCAGTATCTGCGTATCCTCCTCGTCGGTCAATCCAAATTCCTTCCATCTGGTCCAGATGCAGATGTTGGGGCAACAAATCGAAATTGGGACCGGGATCGAACGCCATGGGTTTGGGACACGAAAAACCGGGCATCTCGAAAGCGGCAACCACGGACTCTTCGTACGGCACCCCGGGACGCCCGTTCATGCCGTCATTGATCGCGATGAAGACCCGGTCGCCGAAGGCCTCGGCCAACTGCTTCATGTGGTCGAACGTGCCCTAATCTTAATCTCCTGGTGGAGAATGGATTACGATTACGATTATGATCGGAAGAATCGCTTAACTTAGCGCCATTCAGACCCGTCCCTCACCCTGCCTCTGGCGCACAACCGACGCAGGGCCGGACGGTGGCGGATGGCGTCGATCAGGTCGCGGGTGGTGGCGAAGTCTCCTTTCTGCGTGGCTTCACCCGTTCTTTTGGGTGACAAATGCTTTATAACATTTTGCGCAGCAATAAGCTACAACTATATCTAAAAAATGTTTGGGGTAGACAAACGCCTTTGACTGTGCGATACTGCTCGTGTTCGTTTTGGGCGCGGTATGTTGCCGCGCAGAAGACAATGGGGCGTCGGTTGGGGAGTCGGGCGAACCCACGCTGGGCGACGCTGCTCTTCGACTTACAAAACGCCCCGCGACGCAAGCCGCTAGGCGCCGCGTTGCGGGGGGGCAAGAGCCTCTCATGAGGATTGTTTCATGTCCAACATCCGAGTGCGATTCTTGTTCAACATCGGTGTGGCGTTAGCCTGTCTGGCGGCCGCGCCGGGCTGCTGCTACCACGCGGTGAAGCCCCTGCCCAAGGGGCTCTCCTACAGCAGCGATATCCTGCCCGCTTCGGATGTCCGCTTCCTGTACGACCAGACCTGTCTTGACGACGCGGGCGCGCGTCAGATCGACCAGCATATTTTTGACGAGGTCTTCGCGATGATCGGAAAGGCCGACCATCTGGCGGTGGTCGACATGTTCCTCT
>JBIJDW010000028.1:0-15603 GCA_044343885.1 Kiritimatiellia bacterium | reverse complement strand
GCGTTGCGAGAGTCCCGCTTCACGCACCAGCTCGGTCGCAACCGCCGAAACGGCGGGCAAGTCAACCGTTACGCAGGTCAGCGACGGATGCGCCTGTGCCAGCAACACGGCGTACGTCCCGGGCCCGCCAGCCAGATCCAGCAAGCGCCCGCAACCGGCCAAGTCCAGCATCGGCACGATCGACCGGCCGATTCCCAGCGCACGACCGTGCATGGCCAACACGAACCGGCGCGTGCGCCCCGCATCCTCACCGAGGTGGATCTCGGGTGCTTCGACGGGACGCCCGGTCTTCACCAGCTCCGCCAATCGGCCCCACGCCGAATAGACATCGCGATTGTAGCGGATGGCGCGCGTCAAATCATGCGGCGCGCCAGCAACCAACGCGGCTTTGCCTGCGGTCGTATTGGCATAGCACTCCACTTGCTTGCTCAACAGGCCAATGGCCACGCAAGCATCGAGCAGCAATCGCAAACCTCGCGCATCCACGCCAGTCTGAGCCGCCAACGCCGCTGCATCAAGGCTTCCCCCCGCGCGATCAATCGCCGTGAACAGATCCACGTCCAAGGCGGCGAACAGCGTTGCCGAACCGTAATACGCGCTCGCCAACGAAACGATTCCCTCAATAGGTAGTGTGTTTTCGCTCATGTGTGCCTCTCTCTCCCCGCCTGTTTGTCGCCATCATAGCAAATTCGGTTAAGGGTAAGCGAGTAAGTGTTCAATATTTGACATCACAATCAGTATGTGTTACAAATTTGAGGAACAAGTTGATCAAACAAGTTGATCAACGCCGCGACGATATGGCATACTGGAAACCATTGCGGCAGGAATTGGAATTATTGAAGCATGCGAGTAAGCCATATGTGTTACAAACATAGTGTTTGTTAAACATAGGAGAGGTAAACCTTCTCCATGACAGCGAGGTTTCTCAACAGGGAGGATGAGCAGAAGCGGCTGAAGCGGGCCATGAAAGCCCCTGGCGGCGCTCTGGCGGTCATTTACGGTCGGCGGCGCTGCGGCAAGTCAACGCTGCTGCAGCGCGTGATCTCTGGCCCGGACGTGTATTATTGGAAGTGGACGTTGTGGCCGAGTCTCTGGATGGGAGCGCGGTTATGGTCGGCGCGGCCAAGTGGAACGACGCCGATGTCCACATCGGCGAGGAGAGAGCCCGGCTGGAGGCGGTGGCGAGGAACGCCCCATGGGCGCGTGTCCGGATTGTGGTTCCGGTTTTGTGGGTCAAACGTGGCCGGCGCAGCACTGATTTTCACATTCAGACGCCTGACGAGGTGCTGGATTGCCTCGAGTGATGAAACATGATCATTCCGGGTGTTGACATGATTACAATACATGATGCGCATGTGCTAGTGTAGCAAGGTAGGTAAAGGGATACGGATGCAGATCTGTTTCATAGCGAACAACAACATCGGCGACGGATTGTCCGGCGGAGACCGAATCTTCACGGAGCTTCTCAAGAACTGGCGTGTGAGGGCCAACTTGACTTTGGTGGGATCGGAAGAGGCGCTTGCGATGGTCAGGACTCGCGTGGGTTCCGGAGTAACCCTGATTCGTTCGGACGATAAATCGACGGCTAAAGAGACAAGTTTGCCCGCACTTTTCGGACACATTATAAGACGGCTTTTTTACGGCCTCCGTGTCGTGCGGTCTCATGAGGATGACCTTCGAACGTGTGACTGTGTTTACTCTGTTTCCGACGCCTATCCGGATTTCTTTCCTGCGCTTTGGCTCAAGCGCAGGTTCCCCTCGATCATCTGGGTGGCGGGATATTATTTGTTTGCGCCTACGCCTTGGGCGCGGGACAACCCTTATCGAGGACATCACTTCTTGCGGGGATTGTTTTATTGGCTGATGCAGCGGCCCTCTTACTGGTTGGTCAGGCGGTATGCGGATGTTGTTTTTGTGACGAGCGCGCCCGATGTGCGCCCGTTTGTGACCCGTCGCCGGGGCCCCGGCCGGATTTTGGCGGTGCAAGGAGGCGTCGACATCACGCCTTCGGAAGCCTACCTGACATCGGGCCAGGTGATCCCTGTGGCGCAACGCCGATATGACGCCTGTTTTGTGGGTCGCTTCCATTTTCAGAAAGGGGTCTTGATTCTGCCCGCGATCTGGAAACGGGTGTGTGACAAGCGGCCGCAGGCGCGGTTGGCGATGATCGGGGTCGGGCAGCTTGAGGGCGCGGTTCGGCAGCGCATTACCGAGCTGCAGCTCGACGGGCGGATCGACCTGCTCGGTTTCCGTGACGGCGCCGAAAAATATGAGATCTTCAAGCAGTCAAAACTGATCGTCCATCCGGCGACCTACGATAGCGGGGGCATGGCCGCAGCGGAGGGGATGGCGTGGGGGCTGCCGGGTGTGTCGTTCGACCTGGAGGCGCTCAAAACCTACTATCCGCGCGGCATGGTCAAGGCCCCCTGTCCGGATGAGCAGGCGTTTGCCGATGCGGTGCTCCGCCTGCTGGATGACGAAGCCTTCTACCGGGAGCAAGCGGCCGAGGCCCGCGCGCTGATCGTCGAGGTTTGGGATTGGAACAAGCGTGCGGAGCATGCCTTCGCGTCTCTTGACGCGGCAACCGTGAGGAGTGAGTCGGTATGACACGGTGTCCGGTCTGTGGCGGGGAAAAACATGCGTCTCTCTTCGGGTGTGCTAACCGCCACGGCCGGCATCTGCAGCAGCCGGCCCGCGCCTTCGGGGTGATCGTGTGCGAAGCCTGCGGGCTGATGGGTCTGGCGAACGTCGTCGCGGACCGCGACTATTACCAGACCTACTACCCGCGCGGCTACCACGACGCGGAGGCGTCGGCCCCCGGCCTCCTCGTCCGCCTGTGGGAGCGGGTGGCGAACATGCTGACGAGCGGCAAAGTCAGAACCATTCGTCGGCTTGCCGTCAGAAGGCAAGGGCGTTTACGGCTTTTGGACATCGGTTGCGGCCCTGGGCATTTCATTTCGCGCCTGGATCGGTCTGTTTTCGAGCCGCGGGGTCTGGAGCCGGTCGGCGAAGCGGTCGAGGCCGCAAGAAGCCGTGGTTTGGACGTCGATCAGGGCGATGTGCTGTCGGCGCCGCTTGGCGAAGGCGCCTATGACGTCGTCACCCTGTGGCATGTGCTGGAGCACATCGACCGGCCCGATCTCGCGCTGGCCCGCATTCACACGGCCTTGACCGCAGAGGGCCTGATCGTGATCGCGACTCCCAATACGCGCTCGCTCGCCTGCAGGATCGGGCGTGAATTCTGGTACCACTTGGACGCCCCCCGCCACCTCCGTTTGTTCAACGAAAACAACCTCGTCAAGCTGCTTGAGCAAACAGGATTCGAGGTGGTTCGTCGCGCCTACCTGCCGTTCGACTTCCCGCTCGATCTCTTCTGGAGCGTGCGGCGCGCGTGGCGCGCGTGGCCGGCGCTCGCTATGTACCCGCTCGCCAAGTGTTTCGACCGCGAAAATATGCTGGTGCTGGCGCGAAAGCGTCGGTGAGTCCAACGCCAAAGGAGTGGTGCGTCATGCGTAAAGCCTCATGGATTCGAGCGAGCGATTCGATTTTCTTAAGACCCGCGCTGTACTTGGGCTATTTCTACTTGAAGACGGTCCGCTACAACAGGCAGGACCGGGGTAATCCGGTCTACATGCAGGACGGACTGGCCACCCTGCATCAGCCACGGTTCCGCAATGACTCTGATTTCGTTGCGGCATACCGGAAGGCTATTGACCTCGGACTAGCCGTCGCGACAAACATCGAGTGGCGTGCGCATACGCTGTGTTGGGCGGCCTCTTTGGCAATGCAGCGCCCCGGTGATTTTGCGGAGTGCGGTGTGTGCCGCGGCTTCCTGTCGCGCGTCGTCATGGAGTATGTCGGTTTTGCGCATACGCCAAAGCGCTTCTACCTGCTCGACACCTACGACGGTCTCGCCGTCGAAGACGCCAGATCGGCGGTTGAAAAGGCCCGTGCGCTGTCAAATCCGGACCTCTACAAAGGGAATCTGCCGCTCGTGACCCAGACCTTCAAGGACTTTCCGAATGTACGAATTGTGCCGGGGCGAGTCCCTGGAACGCTCTCTCAGGTCGACAGTCGCGAATTTGCGTTTGTTCATATCGACATGAATCTCGTCGAACCGGAGATCGCCGCCGCCGAGTTCTTCTGGGATCGTTTGGTTTTGGGAGGGTTCATGATCATGGACGACTACGGGCACCGTCCGCATCAAGATCAGACAGATGCCTTTGACGCCTTTGCCAAAAAACGCAATGTCCGCATTCTGGCGTTGCCGACGGGGCAGGGACTCATTCAGAAAGCCTGATTCCAATCATTTCGCCTGGAAATAGGCGACGATCAAGTTGCCCTTTCCGACGGCCCGTTCCGCGAAGTAGAGCGGGTAGAGCAACCGTTCTCGACCGGTTACCGAGCTCCCGTACAGCTTTTGGCCCTTGCTCCACGTGGTCAGGGAGAGGCGGGTGAACCCTTCGCTCGTGAAAAGAAGGTCAAGCGAGCGGGGCGTGAACCCGTTCAGATGCATGGGCCAATGGAGATGGCCGAATTCATGCAAACGGGTTGTGCGATAGAAGACGTGGCGTTTGGCCGAAGCCGTCAAGCTGGCGTCATTCGGACAGACCACAGCGATGATTGCGCCGGGCGCGCAAACCGCCCCGATCTCCTTGACGAATGAATGGGGATCGGGGATGTGTTCAATGACATGGCTCAGAAAGATGATGTCGAATGCTACGTCAGCAAACAGCGTGCGGCTGAAAGGCCCGGCGCGGGTGGGTATGCCCCATCGCTTTTCGACAAGCGCACAGGCCTTTTCTGAAATATCATTGCCAAAGCAGGTGAAAGTCGAATGTGAGCGGATGTAACCCAGGAATCCTCCCAGTCCGCAACCGATGTCCAGAAGCCGATTTCCGCGCGCATATTTCTGAAAATGATCGAGGTGCCAAGCAGCCGCCTGTATGCAAATTTGCTCGCTGCTTTGGAACCAGGAGGGGATGGGATCTGTCTCACTGGCTCCAAAGAAGGACTCTTGGTTGAATTCAGCCTGTTCGGCGTTTGACTCCATGAACGCCGGTTTCGAGCAGAACCCGTGCCCGCATTCGCAGCACACCAAAAAGGTGTTATCCGGAATGTATTTGTCGGCCCGGCGGCGTCTGACCGTCCGCGCGTGGCAGATGGGGCAATCCTTCAACATAGAAGCGGTTTCTGGGTTCTGAGTTCGGAATTCCGAGTTCGGGGAATCCGCATGGTGATACTCCATGGTCATTACTCACCTCCGTTACGGTTCCGCTCGGGTGGCCACCTATTCGTAGGTTTTGATGTGCGGTCGGCAGATCTGTCGGCAGATGACCCATTCTTCCAAGGTCGATACGTTCTCGGTTCCACCTGAACACTGCGCGCTGACCTCTTCCGCCTAAGTGGTCACGCGGAACGATACTAGACGCCCGTTGTGAGAGGCAAGTTTTATTTGCAGGTTATTTTTGCATGGCGGTAGCCGGTGGCACCGCGTGGCGGATCGGGTCGCTCCGCAGGAGCCCGGACCGGGGGATAAAATAGTTTCAGCTTTCAGTTTTCAACTTTACCTATAACTTGAATTCGAGACGTAGGCCATTTCCGCTTCTAACTCGTTGATTTTGTGCGAGTTGAGTGTACTCTAAAGTTGCCTCATCGTTTCTTCGCGGCGAAGCTGCGCGGCGGACTTTTCTCTTTCCTGTTTTCCTGTGTTCCTGATTAAAACGAATTGCGCGGCTGAGTCGGATTAACGCATTCGAGCTTAACGCTGGGATTTTATAATCAGGAAAACAGGAAATCAGGAAGGGAAACACACACGTGCACGTGCCTATAACTTGGACCTATTGTCGTAGTTACCCCATCGTTTGTTCGCGGCGCAGCCGCGCGGTTGGTTAACCGCTAGATTACTCTTTTGCCTCCATTTTTCCTTGCGAAATTGCCCGGCCCGTGTCAAACTACCCCTGTCCTGCACATAAAGAAAGCGCGCCCCGCCAGCCAGTAGCCAGTGTTGCATTGGCTACTGACTGGCGGGGCCGATTCCGCCTGAAGGCGGTACTACAAACATGTGAAACAAGGGCGGGCTTGAGGGTCGGGGTGCCTATGGGGTTAAAGAGTTCTAACGCGGGGATACGGGGTGTGCTCCGCGCGCTAACAGAGAAGCGTTTTCTCTTTTTCATCGGCCTGTTCTCGACGGCAATGATTTTTGTTTTCTGGCAGGTGTTGCCAAAATGGATGGTCACCTCTTCGCCGGACGATGCGCCGTTTTTCATTCTGGGCTACCAGGTTCAGCAACTCGAGGTGCTGCTGACGGGTAAAACCGCCTTCACCCTGCACCGCGCGTTCTACCTCTTTGATCCTGTATGGATACATGAATTCGCCTATATCATCGACCAGTTCGTGTTTGCGCTGGCCATCGCTTACTATCTGCAGACACAGAACGTGGCCCGACTGGCTGCGTATGGCGGGGGTCTCTTCGCGGCGCTTTCAGGTTATATTTTCACGCTCTTCTGCGCAGGTCACTTGGGGGAGTTCCATCACTTCGCCGTGATCTTCTGGTCATTGGGGCTAATCAACCGCTGTCTGGCACGGCGGAGCCTCCCCTATTACGCATTGCTGGGGCTCGTCGTCATGTGGGGCCAACCGTGGCAGCCTGACATCTGGGTGCTGGTGGTCGGCATGCTCGCCCTCTACACCCTTTGGCGGCTGGGACTGATCGTGCGCTCGGGCGTGCGGATCCGGCAGGTGACCCTGCATGTTTTGCCGCGCTTTCTGCTGACGGCGCTGGTCGCCGGTTTGTTGGGCGTGACCGGTATTCGGCAAGTCTTCGAGCAGCACCTGGCCGGTCGCGACAAACAGATCGCGGAGTCATCCCAGACGGCCACCGGCCAGATGCAGACCAAAGATCAGGAGCGGCAGCAGGCCTTGGATCGGTGGCACTTCGCCACCGGGTGGAGCCTGCCGCCCGAGGATTGTGCGGAGTTCCTCGTTCCCGGCATCTTTGGCAACGACTCGTTCCGTCCGCCCTATCCCTACTGGGGGCGCTTGGGTCAGCACCACGCTTTTCAACCGGGCCGCATGATGCCCAATTACCGCCAGCACACGGTCTATCTGGGGCTGGTGCCGCTGCTCCTGGCCGGCTTCTCAGTGTGCGCGTGGTTTGCAGGGCGCAGGCGTGAGAAACCCTCGGATACACGTGCCCATTCTGCCGACAGCCGACTGCAGGACGCCGACTGTTCCGACGTGCCTTTCTGGATTGCCGTCTGGATCGTTTCTCTGCTCTTGGCCATGGGCCGCTACACGCCGCTCTACCGGGTGTTCTATGCGATCCCGTATATGGATTATCTGCGGGCTCCGGTGAAATTCCTCCATTTCACCGAAGTGGCGACCGCCTTGCTCGCTGGCTTCGGACTGGAGGCGCTGCTGTCGGGCCGAGTCTCGCTGCGGTTGCAGCGCGGGTTTGTGCTGGGGAGTGTCGTGCTGGCCGCCGCGTTGGGGCTGACGGCTGCGCTCTACGCGGCAAACGGCGCAGAGGTGGAGAAGCACATCACGGAACTGGGGTTGGGGCCGGCTGCGGCGGTGTTGCGAGACTATGCGGTCTACAATTGCCTGCGGGCTGCGGGACTTGCGGCCGCAGCGGCGGCGCTGTTCTGGCTGGTGCGGGAACGTGTTGCGAAAGGGCGGACAGTGACCGTCGCCGTGGTGAGCCTGATCATCCTCGGTACGGCCGATCTTGCACTGGTGGCGCGGCGTTACGTGGTCCCGGTCAACGTCAAGCCGTTTCACGAAGCGAACTCGGTCATTCGCGAAATGCGGAAACGGACCGGGGGACGTCCTGCGAACGTGGCCAACTATGTGACCCGCAACGTGTGGGCACAGGAGTGGTTGAACACGGCCCTGCGGGTGAACGGCTTCCCGAATCAGGTTCCCGACAATTCCGATCCCACCGCGATAGAACGTCCCTTTCTGATGGCGTTTCAGGAGAACCCGGCTCGGTTCTGGCAGGTCATGGGGGTGCGGTTTGTGATCCTGCCCCGCCAACAGGCCGAGCCTTTCGTGCGGCAGCGTATTTTGGAGCCGATTGGCGAGTTTGAACTGGGGTCTGGGACGGTGCGCTCGGCGACGGCGGCGAGCGGCCGATCCGTCGTTCTGTCGGAGGTTCGCCAGAACGGTTTGCCGCGCCTCCACTTCGCTTGGAGCGGCGGTGTCGCCCGGGATCGCCAGGTCGCGCAGGCGTGCCAACCGGGCCAGACGCTTCCGGTGACGGATGCGCCGGCCCCGCTGACGCCATCGGTGCGACCGCCGCAACCGGTCGCGTTCACGCAGGTGCGGGGCGAGCGGGGCGTGTGGGTCACGCGGGTTGAATGCGAGGCGCCCGAGCCGGGGCTGCTGGTCTGGAACGAGCGCTACACGCCTGATCTGGTGGCCTGGATCGATGGCCGGGGCGTGCCGGTCCGTCAGGCCGACGGCCTTTGGTGCGCCGTCGAAGTGCCAGCGGGCCGCCACCAGGTGAGCTGCCGCGTGGCGTACCGACCGCTCTGGAACGGCGTCGCGGCCGGCGTGACACTTCTGGTGCTGCTCTCGGGCGGGATCATGCTGGCGCAGCAAAAGAGACCTGAAGATGCATAGAACTGCTTCCAGGAGATTACCTCGTGACGGCGTCTGCGGCGTGCTCGTGCTGCCACAGACGTACCCGCCGGACGTAGGCGGCGTCGAGACGCACCTGGCCGACCTGACGGCGATCCTGGAGCGGCGGGATGATTTTCGGACGTGGATTCTGTGCTACAAGCCGATCGTCACGAAGGTTGCGGGGTATCTGCCGCGCGAACAGCGAGGCGCGGTTTCGATTCGTCGTTATTGGTGGTTCGGAGGCAACCTGTTCCGCCGCCTGGAGCCGTGGCCGGCCTTGCTGTTCCTCTATATCACGCCCTATTTTCTGTTCAGATCCTTCTGGTTTATGCTGGCCCACAGCCGACGGATCGACGTGATCCACGCCCATGGCTTCAATATGGGTTTCGTGGCGATGGTGCTGGCCGCGCTCTTCCGAAAAAAGGTCGTGTTCCAATCCCATGCGCTCTATTCGTTCCGCGAGGGGGCGCTCTTTACGCGGGTCGCGGCGTTCGTGTTGCGGCGGATGGACCGGCTTCTGGCGCTGTGCGCCGCCTCTAAGGTTGAGATGACGCGACTAGGGGTCACGCCTGAGAAGATCGTGATCTACCGCGCGTGGATCGATCTGAAACGCTTCAACGACGCGAGCCGGGAAGCTTCGCGCGCGCGCTTGGGGTGGGGAGCAGATCGTCAATCAGCAATCAGCAATCAGCAATCAACTGGTTTCGTGGCGTTTTTCGTGGGGCGGTTGATCGGGATCAAGGGCGAAGGCATCGTTATCGGGCTTGCCGAGCGGTTCCCGAGGGTCACCTTTGTCGTGGCAGGTGACGGGCCGAACAGGCCTGTCGTGGAAGCGGCCGCGAGGCGGCTCGGCAATCTGCGCTATTTGGGATTGATTCCGAACACGGAGTTGCCCGATTATTACCGCGCCTCCGACGTGGCCTTGGTGCCCTCCCAGTACCCGGAGGGGTTCGGGCGGGTCATCTGCGAGGCATTGGCCTGCGGCACGCCGGTGATCGCCTCCGCCTTCGGCGGCATCCCCGACGCCATGGACGACACGGTGGGCGTGTTGTGCGACGGTAGCGTGGCAGCGTTCGAGGAGGCTTTAAAGCGTTTCTTGCACGACGCAGCATTCTATGAAGCGATGCTGTGCCGGGCGCGGGCGTACGCCTGCGAGCGATTCGGCCCCGGTAATGCGGAGGTTATTCTGGCTGCGTATCGCGTGTGATTTTGTTTCTGAGCTGTCGGCGAAAGGGAGGACGGAAGATGGTGCCAAGAGAGTGCGACAAGGGAAAATCGGATCTGGAGCTTAACCGCGAGATCTACGAACGGGTCTATGCGAAAAAAGAGGAACCTCTGTACGAACCCTTCCTCGAGATCATTGCCAAGATAATTCGTAAACAAGGGTTCACGCGCATTCTGGACTACGGCTGTGGCCCGGGAAAGGCGGGCGCCTACCTCAAACGGGCGCTGGCCAACTATGCCTACATGATCGACGGTTCGGACATCAGCAGGAACGCGTTCGATGTCGCGTCAAAGTACTATGACGCGGTCATCGTGGGCAATGGCACGGATCTGCCCGAAAAGAGATATGACCTTGTGCTGTTGAATAGCCTGATCGAACATATCTCCCCTGACAAATTGGAGGCGTTGTTCGGCAAGATCGCCCTTATCACCGATGCAGTCTTCCTGGTGGTGCCCAATTTCAAATCGCCGCGCAGATATCTGTTGGGGCGATCACGCGAACTCGAGAAGGAGAGACGGGAACTCGGCCACGTCAACATCCTCTCGCACAGCGACATCCGCGCGCTCTTGAAGCGCAACGGCTTTGACGCCATCCGGTTCTCGTTCTGTCACGCCTTCAAAGACATTGATGACACCACCTATCAGTTGTTCCGCAGGGCAAGATTTGTCTACCGCCTCTACTCCTTGCTGAGTCTCTTCCCCTTCTATTTCCTGCGCGACTCTTTCTGGGTCTATGCGGAGAAGCGGCGGCCGTGAGGGCCCGGAGCGTGCAGAGCGTCCGGCGGGACAGAAAAGAGAGTGAGAGGCGATCAGTGGAAGTAAAGGTCAATTTGGGAAGCGGCTTCATCGGCCTCAACGACTGGATCAACTACGACAACTCGGTTGTCGCGCGGTTCGGGCGCTACCGGTGTGTCACCAAGGTATTGGTCGCCTTGAATCTACTGCCTGCGGGGTATCTCGATATCACATGGCCGCCGATCACGCTTCACGACTGCCGCAAGGGGCTGCCGTTGCCGGACAACTCGGTCGATTTCATCTATTCGAGCCACTTTCTGGAGCATTTGTACCGCCACGAAGTCGTAGCCATTCTGAAGGAGTGCTACCGCGTGCTGAAGCCGTCGGGGCGCATCCGCGTGGTGTTGCCCGATCTCGACACGTTCGTGGCGATGTACCAGGGACGCGACAAGACGCCCTTCCCGGGCGCCGACATTGAGGACGCGGTACCGGTCATGCCGGCGGATCTCTTGGTCGCGCTCTTCTTCCCGCACGAGCTGAATCTGTGCACCCCTCCCAGCCGCATCCAGCGATTTCAGGAGCGATTTCTGCACCGCCACAAGTGGATGTATACGGTCGAAAGTTTCACGGTTTTGCTGCGCTACGCGGGCTTTCGGACGGTTGAGCAAAAGGGATACCGCGAGAGCATCTGTGCGGACGTGCAGAAACTGGATGTTCTGCCTGAAGTGAGTTTCTACCTCGAAGCCGAAAAGATAGGAACACCCGTTTGAGCATGCTCTCCAGTGTCAAATCTCGTCTCGGTGACCTCTGGTGGTACGCGCTGATCCTCTTCTGCGTGCAGCGGCTCGGCGATGTGATCAATGTCTTCATCGGCCTGTGGCTGGTGCCGCGGTACGTGCCGCAGTCGGAACTGGGAGCCGTGTTGCCTTTGGCCCAGGTCGGGAGCGTGTTGGGGTTGCCGCTGGCGATTCTGTTGGTTCCTTTCGGCAAGTTTCTGAATGTTTATGCGGCTCAGGGCGAACTCGGGAAGGTAAAACGTCTTCTTCGGGACGTCTTTGTGTTGGCTGCAATGGCGGGCATCGTGATTACAGTCGGCGCGCGCTATCTGATGCCGCTGGTGTTCGATCGCATGCGCGTCCAGAGCGGGATGTTGACTTGGCTGATTGTACTGACGGGTGTGACATCAACGCTGACACCGCTATTTGTACAAGCCTTGCAGGGCTTGAAGAAGTTCAGGCAGATGTCCCTTCTCGGCTTGCTGAGCGCGCCGGTTCGCCTCGTCGTCCTGTTGATCGCCCTGCCGATCAGGGGCCTTTCCGGCTATTTTGCGGGTCAGTTGGCGGCAGACGGTTTCGGCATTGTTTTTTCTTTGGCGAGTTTGCGCGAACTGTTCTCCAGAAAAATTGCCAGCATGCCGTATTTGCATCACTGGAGGGAGATTCTCCAATATACTTTGCCTGTTGCGGTTCTCATCACAGCCAGCCGCGTGCAAGGCACGGCGGAATTCTTTGTGATTCGTCACCGACTGCCGGATGTGGAGTCTGCCGCTTACTATTTCATCACACGGTTCGCGGAGATTCCCATCAGTTTGTGGGCTGCGATCAGTGTGTTTTTCTTCCCCTTGATTTCTGAACGGCACGAAACAGGAGCTAAAGTTGCATCATTATTCAGACAGGTGATGCTTTTTGTGTTACTGGGAGGCGGACTTGTCGCGTTGGCGCTTCATTTAGCGGCTCCTTTCTTGTTTTCACTCATGCCAACGTGGGTGCAATATACACCTTATGCATCACTTATGGGGGTTGCCTCGATGACCTGCGTTATCCGAGCGGCATTCGCCTGTTTCGTTTCTTACGAGATGGCTTGTCGACGATTTCGTTTTGTTCTGTATACCAGCATGCTTTATTTATTAGAAGCGATTATCCTCTATGGCGTGTCTGGGATTACCTATTTTGACACGTGGCTGTCACCTAAAATTATTTTAGGGGTACAAAACGCGGACCTGATGCGTCTGGATGTGATGGTCTGGGCGATCTTTGCATGTGCGAGCATACTGTTGGCCATTCCATTTCTCTGCGCACAGCACAACCGGTTATTAGAGGAAAGGCTCTTACATGATTGAGGCGTATCGGCGGGGAATGGTGTCCGTATGGTTGGCCAACCATTCAAAATGCGTATATTCTCGCGTATCGGACAGATACTTTTTCTAAGCGGGGGAACGACAATGCTGAAAAATATGATCATAACGATTGCACGCAAGAACACCTTGGCATCTAAACTTGTTGCCGGCTATTCGCTACTCAAAAAAGGAAACTATCTAAGTCAAGTGGGTTGGTTAGAGAGTTTTCGGCAGAGCTTGCCTTGCGAAGAAAACAAACTTCCCCTGCCGTGGTATACGTATTCCGCTATCGCGTTTTTGGGGAAAAGAATAAACAAGGGAATGGCCGTCTTTGAATATGGGAGTGGAAATTCCACGATTTGGTGGAGCGTCCGCGCGGCAAAAGTGGTCAGTTGTGAACATGATTTGGAATGGTATCATCGTATGAAATCCAAGTTCGGAAACGATGTTGAATATCTGTATTATGCTTTAGTACCGGGGGGTGATTATTCGAAAGCACTTCTGAAGTACAATAACGTTTTTGACATTATTGTTATAGATGGTAGGGATCGTGTGAATTGCGCGAAGGGATCACTTTCAGCCCTGAAGTCAAGCGGCGTTATTATTTGGGACAATAGTGATCGCGAAGAATATATTGAAGGATATGATTTCCTGACAGCAAATGGCTTCCGGAGGTTAGATTTTGACGGTATGGGGCCAATTAACGTTTCGGGTTGGTGTACATCCGTTTTTTATCGGTCAATCAATTGCTTGGGCATCTGAATTGATGAAACCTTACAGCATATCCATCATGTGGAACATTCGGTATCGGATACTGGGTGTTGCGAGCGGAACAATCTAGCGTTAGGGATTATGAAATGCTTCGATACATACGAGACATGATTCAGCGAATAGGCGCTGTGCTCTTTAGAAAAAGCATGCTTCCCCATGATATGAGCGAAGAGTCAGCCCTTGTATACTTTCTCCGTCAGGCAGGCCTCGACGACACATCCAAGATCTTAGATATTGGTTGTGGAAAGGGAAGAAATATGCATCTTTTGAGGCGTTATGGTTACAGACCTGATGGTGTTGAGATTTGTCCGTTTCTTGTTTCGGAAGTCCGAAATGGAGGTTTTTCATGTTTAACGCCATCTGAGTTTCAGAAAAATGCGAATGTCTATGATGCAATGCTGATGTCGCATATTATCGAGCATTTTACTCCTGAAAGATTGTTGAACTTTATGGATGGATATTTCGACCGTTTATCTATAGGAGGATATGTTATAATTGCAACCCCGGTGTTGACGAAAGCGTTCTATTATGATTTTGATCATGTACGGCCTTATTATCCACTTGGAATTGATCTTGTTTTCTGCATTGAAGACGCGCAGGTTCAATATCAGTCAAGAAACAGGTTAGAGCGGGTTGGCTTATGTTATCGAAAAGGACCTTATAATGGATATTTCCTTGGAAGGGCGGGAATATCTTCTGCGGTTGTAACGATTATAGGGCTTTTCTTTTATGTGATCTCATTGAGGCAAATGTGTATGCATACGGGGTGGATTGGCTTATATCGGAAGGTTGGAAGAAAGAATACAGCAGAAAGTAGTCAGGAAAAAGGATTACGGTCATGATTATTCCTGTAATACTCTTTACATATAAACGGCTCGACGTGTTGGAGAAGACGCTTGAGTGTCTGCGCGATAATGGGGTTACCCAGTTAATTGTTTATTCGGATGCGGCTAAAACCGAGAAAGATATGCATGAAGTTCAGACGGTGCGAGAGCACCTTTCGCAACTTGACTGGTGTGAGGTGGAACGGCATGACCGTCGGGAGAACTGGGGACTCGGAAAGAATATTATGGCCGGTGTGGCAGAAGTTCTGGAACGTCACGAGGCGGTTTTGGTTTGGGAGGATGACCTGATTTGTGTGCCGGGTACGTACACATATCTATGCGCAGCGTTGGAGGCGTATCGAAACGATCCGAGGGTAATGAGCGTAACGGGTTGGACGAATCGGCATATTACGCCCGCCGGTGTTGGGGTCGAACCCTATTTTGACGGCAGGGCTGAGTGTTTGGTCTGGGGGACGTGGCGACGGGTTTGGCAGGGCATGATGGAGGCAACGGCCATGGACAAAATGAAGGTGATCAGTGCACGCGGGGATTCGCCTTATCATTATGGGGGGGATCTTCCTAATATGGCCAAATATGAGAAGGAACGCAATATTTGGGCGGTTCGCTTTCTCTACCATCATCTGCTCCATAAGGGTTTGTGCTTGCGTCCACCGTGGAGCATGGTGGAACATATCGGTTTCGATGAGCGAGCGACGAACGCAGCGGGTACCAAGAGTTGGCTGGAAAACGGAGAGTTGCGGGCCTGTCCGCCGGTTCCGTCCGTATGGCCGGAACCGGCCGAAAACCCCCGGTGTGCGGCATTGCACCGCAAGATGTGTCCGCGGCCGTGGAGCGACGTTTTTCCCTGGGGCGTGCGCATGTTACGTCGCCTGCAAGCGAGCATAAGGAGGTAAAATGAAAATGGGATCTCTTGCCGGGATACGGGCCTCGCACGCTCTTGCGATTGCCGCTTTGGACCGTCTGTTTGCGCGGCAGCGTATCCACTACAGCGGGAACTATGCGTCTTGGGATGAGGCGGCGGCTGTTTGCAGGGGGTATGACGATGACTTGATTCTGGATCGGGTGCGGGGCGCCACACAGGCGGTGGTGGAGGGTCGGGCCGCTTTCGAGCGGGATTCCGTGCTATTCCATGACCCGGAGTACAACTGGCCGTTGCTGGCGCTGCTGTTCAAGCAACAGACCACGATGCCGGGGGCGGTGACGGTTTTGGATTTTGGTGGCGCCTTGGGTAGCGCGTACCACCAGCATCGCAAGTGGCTTGACGGGATACCCGGCTTGCGTTGGTGC